>QHZC01000090.1:5636-9023 GCA_003224515.1 Acidobacteriota bacterium | reverse complement strand
TGAGCGATGCCAAATCGTTCTACAGCAAGATCAGCGGCACTCGCGACCTTTATCGCGTCGCCGATCTCGAAGGCCAGTTGCGCAACACCATCATCGCCAAAATGACCGATGCGTTCGCCGCCAGCCAGGTGCCGTTCCTCGATATGGCCGCGAACCAAGGCACACTTGCCGAAAAGATCAGCGAGACCCTCAAACCGGCCTTCACGGAATATGGGCTCGCGCTGGACAGCTTCGTGGTCGAAAACCTTTCGCTTCCGGACGAATTGCAGAAAGTGCTCGATCAGCGCATCAGCATGAACATGCTCGGCGACATGGGCAAGTACACGCAATATCAGGTGGCCCAGTCCATCCCCATCGCCGCCGCGAATGAAGGCGGCGGCGCGGTAGGAATGGGCGCGGGTCTCGGCGCGGGCGTGGCCATGGGCCAGGCCATGATGGATGCCGTGAAGAAATCGACTTCGACGCCCGTCGGTGGAGCAGCGCCCGCTGCGGCGGGAACCCCCGCTGCCGAAACCAAGTTCTGCAGCGAATGCGGCAAGTCCATCCCGCGCAGCGCCAAATTCTGTCCCGAATGCGGAAAGCCCCAGGTGTAGTGTCATCGCCGGCCATGAGCGGAATCGAGTGGGTTGTCGAGGCTTTCGGATGCTCTTCGCAGTCGCTGCGTGATACTGCGGTCTTGCAGGATTTGTTCCACCGCATCATCCGGGAGATGAAGCTCCGGCCCGTCGGCGAAACGCACTGGCATCAGTTTCCCGGCACCGCTGGGATCACCGGCCTTTGCCTTCTTGCGGAGTCGCACCTCGCATGTCACACGTTTCCGGAGCACGGCTCGCTCTGTCTCAATCTGTTCTGCTGTGTTCCGCGCGCTGAATGGGATTTCGAAACGATTCTGCGGCAACTCTTTTGTGCGCATTCCGTTGCGGTCCGCCGGCTGCAGAGGCCCTACGAGTCCCAATTGCAGCAGGTTGCCGGCGACTGAGGTGAAGCCTCTTGCCGCAAGCGCGGTGGGCCATTCGCGATGACCCAGCCCATTGCCAACTGCCCGAGCGAATTTTGCAAGAGCATCCTGGTCCGCACGGATGTGGATCTGAAAAAAGTCGGCCAGGTCGCCGATCTCCCGCCGGACAGCTCGCCCATTCAGATCAATACCGAAGGCCAATACGGCAGCAAGGCGTTCGTGGTGGTTGGCCGCATCCTTTATGCGTACGATCAAGGCGGCTGGAACGAGTGGCACGTCATGATGAACGACGGCACAAGCGCATGGCTCTCGGACGCGCAAAGTGAATACGCGCTTTCTTTGTCTTCGAAGGTGCAGAACCTTCCCGGAATTGCGCAGGTCCACGTTGGCCAGCAATTCAATTGGAGCAACCAGCGCTATACCGTGAGCGTCATCACCCCGGCACACTACCGCGGCGTCGAAGGCGAATTGCCCTTTCAGTATTGGGATAAGACCGACGTTACTTTCGTCGATCTGCGCACGGAGTCCGGGAAATTCGCTACGCTCGATTACAGCGACCCCGAACCGGCTCTGTATCTCGGTGAATTCGTGGAATTCGACGATCTTAAATTGAAAAATCTGCGCAGTTTCGAGGGTTGGTGATGAGCGCGGGCACTCCGCCACTTTCCGGACTTCCGAAGCCGCAAGCGAAAGCACTGAATTGTCCGAAGTGCGGCGCAGCCGTTGTGCTGCGTTCGTTTGGCCAGGCCGAAACGGTCGTGTGCGGAAGCTGCCGCTGCATCCTCGACGCCAAAGATCCCAACCTGGCGATTCTTCAGCAATTCGAAGCCGCCACGCGTGAAGTCAAGCCGCTCATTCCTCTGGGCACGCGCGGTAAGCTGCGCGGCACGGACTACGAAGTCATTGGGTTCCAGCGGCGCAGCGCCAAGGTCGAAGAAATCACCTATTACTGGCACGAGTATGTCTTGTTCAATCCTTACAAGGGCATTCGCTACCTCAGCGAATACAACGGTCATTGGAACGACATCAGCATCTGCAAGACTCTTCCCAACGTTGACCGCGCCTTCCTCGATAGTCCCGGCTCGTCCGCCGATTATCTCGGTGAGAGCTACAAACATTTCCAGACTTGCGAGGCCATCACTGATTTCGTCCTCGGTGAATTTCCCTGGCAGGTCCGCGTCGGCGAGCACGCCGCCGTTACTGACTTCGTCCATCCGCCTCGCGTCCTCTCCGGCGAGAAACTCGACAAGGAAGTCACCTGGTCCATCGGCGAGTACTTGTACGGTCGTGAAGTCTGGGAGACCTTCAAGCTGCCCGGCGTGCCGCCTGAACCGATGGGTGTGTACGAGAATCAACCTTCGCCCGTCACCACCAACATCACCGGCACGTGGGTCGCCTTCGCGGCATTTGCCGTTTTCCTCCTGGCGCTTATGGCTGGTTTCGATATGCGCGCGAAAAAAGAGCCGGTCCTTCATGAGACCTATCAATACAATCGCGCGGAAGCGAAAGGCGAGGCCTCTTTCGTCACCGATGTTTTCCAACTTACCGGCCACCCTTCAACCGTAGAAGTGAAAACCTTCGCTCCCGTCAGCAACCATTGGATTTATTTGAACTACGCGCTCATCAATCAGGACACCGGACAGGCCTGGGACTTCGGCCGCGAAGTGAGTTACTACTCCGGCTACGACAGCGATGGTTCCTGGACCGAGGGCAAGCAGAATGACGCCGTCGTGATCCCGAGTGTCCCTCCTGGTCACTACTATCTGCGGATTGAGCCGGAGGCTGACCCTGCACTTCCCGGCATTCCGTATACCGTCGACGTCACCCATGACGTGCCCGTCTTCGGAATCTACGGCATCGCCTTTGTCGCTTTGCTGCTGCCTGCAGTCATCATTTCCTTCCGCGCCTACACCTTTGAGCGGTCCCGCTGGTCAGAAAGCGATCACCCGCCCATGGATTTTTCCAATATGTCCAGCAGCTCCGGAGACGACGAATAATGTTCCGAAAATTCTACGTTCTTTATGGATTCCTGGTCCTCGGTACCGCCGCTTTCGGCCAATACCGCGGCTGGAGCCTCGACACCATCAATCAGCTCAAAAACGTTCCGAAGTCCGTCCGCGATAATCCCGGCTCGTACCGCTCGGTTTACGGCGGCTATCACCATTACACAGGAGGCAAATAAGATGAATCTTGTTCCGCTCGGCAACGTCGTTGCTGCAATGGTCTTCGCGTTTCTCGGAATTTTTATCTTTGTCATCGCCTTTATGGTGATGGACAAGCTCACCCCTTATCATCTTTGGAAAGAGATCGTGCAGGAGCACAACATGGCGCTCGCCATTCTTGTCGGCGCCATGTCTCTCGGCATCTCTATCATCATTGCTGCCGCGATCCACTAGCTTATGGGCATCCTGGTGTTCATTTCCGTCCTG
>QHZC01000090.1:0-5617 GCA_003224515.1 Acidobacteriota bacterium | reverse complement strand
ATCTCGTCGGAGACAGCGTTTTTCAATTCTCCACCATTATCGGGACGTACCTGTTCGCGATGGGCATCGGCAGCGCCCTATCCCGCTATATCAACCGCGGCCTCGCGAATCGTTTCGTGTGCATCGAGCTTCTCCTCGGCGTCATCGGCGGGTTTTCCTCGGCGCTGCTGATGCTTGCGTTTGCCTTCACGCAAGGCTTCGAATTGATTCTGTACGCGCTGGTTATCGTCATGGGCGTTCTGGTTGGGCTGGAGATTCCTCTGTTGATGCGCATGGTTCGCGACCGCTATCAGTTCCGTGACGTCGTCGCGCACGTCCTCACCTTCGATTATCTCGGAGCGTTGGGAGCCTCGCTGCTGTTTCCGATTCTGCTGGTGCCGCGCCTCGGACTGGTGCGCTCCGCAATGTTGTTTGGCTTGATCAACGCGGGCGTCGCGCTTTGGAGCACCTTCCTTTTCGCGAATCAACTTTCCGCCACACGTGGTTTGCGCGTTGCCTGTTTCCTGGTGCTGTCCGCATTGGGTGCGGGAATTGCCCAAGCGCGGCAGATCACCGCCGCGGCTGAAGACAATATCTACGCCGACGAGATTATTTTTGCCCGCGACACCCGCTACCAGCATCTCGTCCTCACGCGTTTCAAGGATGACCTGCGTCTTTTTCTCAACAGCCATCTGCAATTCAGTTCCCGCGATGAATACCGCTATCATGAAGCGCTTGTCCATCCCGGCCTGGCTGCCGTTCCCGCCCCGCGCCACGTCCTGATTCTTGGCGGTGGCGATGGCCTGGCCCTTCGCGAAACCCTAAAATACCCGCAAGTCGAAACCATCACCCTCGTCGATCTCGATCCCGAGATGACCAGGATTTTTTCCTCGAACCCCATGCTTACCAGGATCAATGAAAAATCTCTGCTATCCCTGCGCGTGCACGTCATCAACGCCGACGCGTTCCCCTGGGTCGATTCGAACACCGACAATTTCGATTTCATGGTCATCGATTTTCCGGACCCCACGAACTATTCGCTCGGCAAGCTCTACACCACGGCGTTCTATCGCGCCGTCTCGCGCCATCTCAGCGCGCAAGGCTTCATGGTCGTGCAAAGCACCTCCCCCATGTTCGCGCGCGACTCCTTCTGGTGCATCGCCGAAACACTGAAGCAAGCCGGCCTCCAAACGTATCCCTACCACGTCTACGTCCCCTCGTTCGGCGAATGGGGCTTCGTTCTCGCGGGCACGCACCAATACACTCTTCCCAAGTCGCTCCCCGCCGGATTGCGTTTTGTGAGTGTGGACGGCCTTCCCGCACTCTTTCAGTTTCCTCCGGACATGGCCCCGCTCCCCATGCCCGCCAATCAACTCAACAGCCAGATCCTCGTCCGCACCTACGAGAACGACTGGAAGGACATCAGTCATTGAAGCTTGGCCGCCGCAAGTTTCTCGGTCTCGGCAGTGCGGCGCTCGTCGGTCTTTCCCTCAAAACGGAACGGAAGGTCGAAGGCTCCTTCGTCAACGATTCCTTCCAGATGGGTCACCGCCTGCGCGACCGCGTCTCTTTCCCCGCGCCGAAGCGCACGGAAAAAGTTCCCGTCGTCATTGTCGGAGGTGGAATCGCCGGCCTCAGCGCCGCTTGGCGTCTTCGCAAGCGCGGCTTCACCGATTTCGTCCTTCTCGAAATGAACGCCCAACCCGGCGGCAACGCGCGCTGGGGCGAAAACGAAATCACCGCGTACCCCTGGGCCGCCCACTACGTGCCGGTCCCTGGCCCAAGGGCCGAATATGTTCGAGAACTTTTCGAAGATCTTGGCGTCTTGAAGAACGGCCAGTGGGAAGAGCGCTATCTCGCCTTCTCACCGCAGGAGCGTCTTTTTCTTTTCGGCCGATGGCAGGAGGGCATCGAACCCGCCATCGGCCTCACACCCAAAGACCGCGACCAATTTCAGCGCCTGGAAGATCTTTTCGGCGAATTCCGCAAGAGCGGAGCGTTCACCGTCCCTGTCGAGCTCGGGCGCTCGTCGAAGTTTCAGGATCTGGACCGCATCTCTTTTTCCGATTGGCTCCGCCAGCGGGGCTTCGATTCGCGCTTACTGAATTGGTACATGAACTACGCCTGCAGGGACGATTACGGCGCGCTCGCAAGCGGCACCTCCGCCTGGGCGGGGATTCATTATTTTTCTTCCCGCGAGTCCGAGGAAAAAGGTCCGCTCACCTGGCCGGAAGGCAACGGCTGGATCACCCGCCGCCTCCTCGAACGCGTCGGCGAAAACATTCGCACCGGCCAGATGGTACACCGCATCACCGAGACGCGCCGCGGCGCGAGCGTATTTGCCGGCGATACCGAGTTTCAAGCCGAATTTGTCATTTTTGCCGCCCCTACTTTTCTCGCTCCTTATCTTCTGGAGAATTTTCCGCGTCTTCACGACTTTGTCTATTCCCCCTGGCTCACCGCCAACCTCACGCTCGATCGCTATCCCGAATCCCGCGGCGCCGAACCTTCCTGGGACACCGTCTTCCTCGAATCACCTGCGCTGGGCTATGTCGACGCCATGCACCAAAGTCTGCGCACCCACGTGGACCGCACCGTTTGGACTTTTTATTGGGCTCTCGCCGAAGGCGCACCTGCCGAAAACCGCCAGCTGCTGCTCGAAAAAGATTGGGCCTACTGGAAAGAAGCCGTTCTTCACGAGCTCCAGCGCGTCCACTCCGACATCCGCCAGTGCGTCTCCCGCATGGACATCATGCGCATGGGCCACGCCATGATCCGCCCGGCCGTCGGTTCGATTTTCTCCGAACAGCGCCTCCGCATGTCCCGCCTCAATGGCCGAATGCTCTTTGCCAACTCCGATCTCAGCGCTATCTCCATCTTCGAGGAAGCCCAATACCACGGTGTCAAAGCCGCGCAAAAAGTCTTGAAGCGGCTTCACGGCTAACCTCGGAAGCAAACACCCCCTCGATGCCAGCAGTGTTCCCTGTAACCTTTCCGCGTCAGAGGACTCTCACAACCGAGGAGCAGGAAACGGGCCGCCGTCCCGTCCTGGATGGAATACCAAGGCCCGCTAGCCAAAATTCCAGCATCCAAATTGGATAGATGCACGTAAAATGATAGTGAAGCCGAAAAGCCCCGGGAGATCGCGAGGAAAGAGATGTTTATCCGCAAAGCCCCAGATCTGACCTGCGCTGATGTCACGCCCAAGTCCGTCTACCTGGACCGCCGCGAATTCCTCCGCGCCATGGGGATCGTTGGCGCCACCGCGGCCGCAGGCAAGGGATTGTTTGAGCTGGCATGGCCCTCGAAAACTGCGTTTGCCGCGACGAAGCTGACCGGCCTGGCCAAGAGCCCTTTCAGCACTAGCGAAAAGCAAAATACCTATGAGGACGTGACGCATTACAACAATTTCTACGAATTCGGAACCGACAAAAGCGATCCTGCAAAGAACTCCAAAAACTTCAACACTTCCTCCTGGACCGTCTCCGTCGAAGGCGAAGTCAACAAGCCCCACAAGTTCTCCATGGAAGAAATCCTGAAGATTGCTCCGCTCGAAGAACGCATCTATCGCCACCGCTGTGTCGAAGCCTGGTCTATCGTGGTGCCCTGGATTGGTTTCTCCTTTAGCAATCTCGTCAAACTCGTCGAGCCCACGCCAAAAGCGCAATTCGTGGCTTTTCAAAGCTATTTCGACGCCCGGCAGATGCCGCAAGCAAAATACGCCGGAATCGACTTTCCCTATGTTGAAGGCCTGCGCATGGACGAAGCCATGAACCCGCTCGCTCTTCTCGGTGTCGGGATGTACGGAGAGACATTGCCGAATCAAGACGGCGCCCCGGTGCGCATGGTGCTGCCGTGGAAGTACGGTTTCAAGAGCGTCAAGTCGCTGGTCAAAATCAAGTTCCAAGAGAAAATGCCGCCCACCACCTGGAACCGCCTGGCCTCCAATGAGTATGGTTTCTACGCCAACGTGAATCCCACCGTGGACCACCCTCGTTGGAGCCAGGCCAAGGAACGCCGCTTGGGCGAGGTCTTCAAGCGCACCACCCTGATGTTCAATGGCTACGGCGATCAGGTTGCCGGCATGTACAGCGGCATGGACCTGAAGAAAAATTATTAGGCCAGGATCTCCGCGTGCGCGCACTGCTCATCAGCAAGTGGACCAAAGTCTCCGTTTTTCTTCTTTGTCTTGTTCCGTTTGGCGAGCTGGTCTGGCGCATCATCAAGAGCGAGCTCGGCGCGAATCCGGTTGAATTCTTACAGCACGCCACCGGAGATTGGACCCTGCGTTTTCTCATCTTCACGCTCTCGATCACCCCGTTCCGTAAGCTCTTCAACCTCCCGGACCTCATCCGCTTCCGCCGCATGCTCGGGCTCTTCGCTTTTTTCTACGTCTCCCTCCACTTTCTCACCTATCTCGGGCCGGACCAGTCCTTCGATTTATCTGGAATGTGGAAAGACGTCGCTAAGCGTCCTTTCATCACCATGGGCTTCGCGGCTTTTGTGCTGCTGATTCCTCTAGCGATGACTTCCACGGCCGGCTGGATTCGCCGCCTTGGCGGCAAGCGCTGGCAACTGCTCCATCGCTCCATCTATGTGGCTGCAGTTTGCGGGGTCATTCACTACTACTGGCTGGTGAAGTCCGATGTGCGCAAGCCGCTCTTCTACGGAGCAATCGTCGCGACTCTTCTTTTGTGGAGATTGGGCGATTGGTTTTTCAAACGGAGAAGCCAGGCCCCCGTGCGCATCACCGCCCCAGGTGTCTCAGTGAACGGCTGAGGAATCCACTGTCGGCGAGGTGTCGCTGAATTCCACTCCCCAGAAGCGCGGCGCGGGCGTAAGAAATTCGATGCCCACACGCTGTCCCTTGGCCCCCGGATCACCCAGATAAACGATGCGGCATTCCTGCTCTTCCAGCGTCTCCGGGTTGGTAATTACCAGCATCTCCCCGTTGTTCACTTCGTGCTTCAACAGCAGCAGGCCTCCGTGCGCGTTCACCACCACGGTCTCGCACGTCTCTTTGAATTTCTTCCGATCGTGCGCCCGGCCCTGGGCCTCGACCCGCATCCTGCGGAACACTCGGCCGCTACGCCGCGGCGTTGCTGAGGTGACTTCGCTCATACCGCCATCTTCGACTGCCCGTCCCCTACCGTCAATTGCCCATGCGGTCAGATGTTCCCCAACTGCAACGTGGTGGAAGGCCGCCAATGAATACCTGTCCTATGAGCGCAGTACTTGGTCAAGCGATCCCGATCCGGGCCCTTCCCAGAACCTCGTTTGCCAATATTTGTGGACCGCAACCGGCACTTGATTATCCAACTAGCCGGGAGTTAGGCAAGCATCCCGTGGCAGTCCCTGTCCGCCGAAATAGATGCCCAGAGAACGGGCTGATTAATGCAAAACCGGCTATCCTGAGAGACACTCGCGACAAACGGATATAATCTAACTACATGATTCCTGCTTCCTACAAACCAAGAAAGAAGTTCATGGAGCTGGCTGTCGCGGAGGCCAAACGCGCCGGTGACCGAGGCGACTATCCCATTGGCGCGGTCATTACACGCCTCACGGGCAAACGCGAAGTGGTCATTGCCAGCGCAGGTAACCGAGTGAAAACTTCGGGATCAAGCATCAAGCACGT
>QHZC01000548.1 GCA_003224515.1 Acidobacteriota bacterium | reverse complement strand
CGAAAGCAGATTAAGTGAACGGGCGCTTATGCAATGGGTTAAAGATCGTACTGGACGCTTCAGTCAACGCCCCCACTATCTTCCAGAGGAACTGGATACTGAGTGCGAGAATCTCGTCTGCGACTTCCTCCGTTCAAGACATCAAAGTGTACAGTATCCAATTTCAACGGACGATCTAACGGTGCTGCTGGAGACCTTGGCGGATGATCTTGACCTTTACGCTGATCTGTCCCGGGAAGAAGGCGAAGTGGAGGGTGTCACGGACTTTTTCCGCGGCCGGCGTCCTAGAGTCCGCATCTCTAGGCGTCTATCGTCAGACCCCCGTTTGATCAACCGTTTTAGAACGACGCTCACTCATGAACTCGGGCACGTGAGGTTTCATGCTTTCATGTTTGATGGGCCTTGCACCGGTTCGTTGTTTCCAGCCGAGTCTCCTGAACTGTCGAACAAGTGTAAACGCGAAAACATGCTGCAGACGAGCCAGACTGACTGGATGGAATGGCAGGCGGGCTTCAGCTGTGGTGCGTTCCTTATGCCTGCTAGCGCTTTGCGAGCAACAATCAGACGTTTCATGGAGGAGCGGAAGGCTGCGATCGCGAGAGTTGCGGTTGGATCGGAAGAAGGGGAATCTCTGATCAACGTAGCCGCCAACCAGTTTCAAGTCTCCCGGGACGCTGCCAAGGTCCGCCTGCTCCAAAAGGGTGCGCTTGCGGCATCGGGAACTGGCGCAGCCTTGTTTTAGCGCGGTTGCATTTTCTTGGGCGTGATGATACGCTAATCCGCAGATCGGCGGACTAGCGTTTAACTTGTGGCTGCGATGCTACTGGTTGACAGAAACGACTTAAACGCTGAGTCTGCCGTGGAACTCAACCGTGAGGTTAGAAAATGAAGGACCAATACAATGCATGAGATATCGTTCTTTCCGCTGGGAAACGCACAGGCGTGACCCGGCCGACAAGAAGGACAGGCGCATCGATTTGCCGGCGGAACTGAAGAAAGACCTGTAGGCGTCCAAACGCGACAGCTACGATGTTGTGGGCTTCACGCATCTCGACGACGACCACGTCTGCGGGGCTGCGGAGTTCTTCTTCTTCGAACACGCCCTAAAATACCAATCGAAGGAGCGGCCCAAGATTGGTGAGATATGGGTCCCGGCTGCCGTCATCATTGAAGACAAACCCGAAGGGGATGCCGGGGTCGTGCAAGCCGAGGCCCGCTATAGGCTTAAGAACAAGAAGGGCATTCGCGTCTTCTCGCGCCCCGACCGTCTGCGCGAGTGGATGAAGAAGCAGGGCCTGAACATTGAGGACTACCACGCCTTCATCATTGATGCCGGGCGTATCGTTCCGGGATTCAACTTGATCGGCGACGGCATAGAATTTTTCGTGCATTCTCCGTTTGCTGAGCGCTGCGACGACAACACGGTCATCGATCGTAATGACGCGTCGCTCGTCTTTCAGGTCCGCTTTGTTGACGGCACTGCGGCGGCTGACCTCATTTTGAGCGCAGATACGAGCCAAGAGGTCTGGACCAGCATCGTGAAAGTTACGAAGTATCACAAGAGGGAGGATCGGCTTCGCTGGAACATTTTTAAACTCTCCCATCACTGCAGCTATCTTTCGCTCGGTCCAGAGAAGGGCAAAGACAAGACCACACCCGTTGCTGAAGTAAAGTGGCTGTTTGAGGAGCAAAGCCAGAATGGGTGCTACGTCGTCTCTACGAGCGATCCCATTCCGAGCAAGGATACAGATCAGCCCCCACACCGCCAGGCAGCCAACTATTACAAGGGAGTCATGGCCGACCGCGATGGCGATTTTATGGTCACCATGGAGCACCCCAGCATCGAGGCACCACAGGCGATCGTGTTTGAGATCGGACCAGCGGGCCTCACGTATCGCCAGGCAGACTCCGGCGGAAAACTGGCGGCGGCCGTAGCCGCAGCACGCGGCACACCCGCGCCACCGGCCCAGCGCGTGGGCTTTGGTCGACATGACTGAAGGGCAGCAACTGGCAATCGAACAGCTTCGCGCCGTTCAGGAGAGAGCCTTGGGGGCTTTCGAAGTGGTTCAGATTGCTGAGCAGCTAAACGCTGCTGGCTGGCTGCATATCGACATCAGCTTGGATTGCTCGGGAAAGGCATATTCCCAGGGCGGTGTCCGGCTGAAGCGGCGGGAGTGGTTTACGATTGGCGTGCCGGCGGATTTCCCCTATCAGTTGCCGGCAATCTGGACGCGGCACGCTCGCTTCGCGGGCTTGCCGCACGTTCAATGGAAGCGCCATCTTTGCCTCTATCAGGCTCCCGCGACCGAGTGGAACGTCAATGACGGGATGTTCGGCTACCTCAGCCGCCTCGATGTGTGGCTGGACCACGCTGCGGCTGGCCAGCTTAATCCCAGCGGAGAGGCTCTGCACCCGCCGGTTGCTTACTTGCCTTCAGGGCCACTCCGTGTTGTCATACCCCGAACTGACGCGCCCGCCGTCAGCGCCGCCAACTGGATTGGCTTTTCGCAGTTGGCTAATGTCTCCGACACCCGGGCCGACATTGTCGGCTGGGCGGCGCTGCAGGACATCGGCGACCAATCTCCGTTCGCACCGGCATTCTTGATATCGGAGCCTATGCCGTACGAGTTCCCCAAGAAGATGGGGGATTTGTTTTCTGAACTCGAGCGCCGTGGAGTTTCAATTGGTTTCCTCGTCACCGCGCTCCGAGTTGCCGTCCTACTAAATCGCGAGACAGATCCGCTTTTTGTGGTGCTCGGCACGCCTATGCGCGGCGTCGCCGGAAGCATGGAGCGAAAATTCCACCTTGCGGTATGGTACGTCGACCCCAGCATGGTGCGCGGCTTGAGGTTGAGCCTCCATAAATTCGATCCCGACCCACGCATTCAGCAATTGGGCGAAGGAATTGAGCGGATCGTTCTGGACTGGCTGAAGATTGCTGATGTGGAGTGGTGTCTGGTGCGCGAGGACCGGCCGGAGATCGTCATTCCGCGGGACCGAAATTCCGCCACCGCATGGTTCAAAGGTAAAGCTGTTTCAGTATGGGGATGTGGTGCGCTAGGTTCTCACGTCGCAGAGTTTCTCGCTCGGGGAGGCGTACGAAAACTCGTACTTCGTGACAAAAGCATCGTTACCCCCGGGGTTCTCGCGAGGCAGCTATTCTCAGATGAAGATATTGGCAGGACCAAGGTCACGGCCCTGTCTGCCAGGCTCAAGGAGATCAGACCTGGCATCGAAATCGAAGAGCATACGGGAGACCTGCTCGCAGGCCCGCTTGCCTCCGGTGATTGGACTGACGGCGCGGATGTGGTAATTGAAACGACGGGGTCGGGCGCGGTCCTGAGCAAGGCGGAAGCGGCGCGCCGCAGAAACAGCAGGCGCAGCCCCTTGGTTTCCATGGCGCTCGGGCACACCGCCAAGAACGGAATGGTGCTGATCGCCGCGGCGGGCTACTCCGGCGGCCCTTTGGACATCGACCGAAACCTCCGCCAGGAATGCTACCGACGCCCGGAGTTGCGCGAGTATACACAGGAGTTTTGGCCGCGGCAGGCGCGAACAGAGATCTTCCAGCCGGAGCCCGGTTGTTCGGATGCGACTTTTATAGGTTCCTGCGCGGATGTTGCGCTGCTTGCCGCTGCGATGCTGAACCTAGCCTCGGAAGAGCTGAATGCATCATACGCGCCTGGGGTCGCACACCTCTTGGCCCAGTTCCCGGCGCTTCCTTCTAACCGGCGGGCACACAAAAGATTCTCTTGGCCAACCGACCATATCCTGGAAGATCCGTCTTCGGACTACGAGGTGCGCCTAGCCTCCGCCGCTTGGCGCGAAATGATCGGCTGGGTCGCTACCAACGATCGGGCTCGCGGCGTACGCGTCGAAACGGGCGGCCTGTTGTTCGGCGAGCGCAACGATCTGCTGAAGATCGCGTGGGTGGACGAGGTGAGCGGCCCGCCTCCGGACAGTAGCCACTCGGCCTCCGGCTTCATGTGCGGCGTGCAAGGCACAGCCGAATTGGCTAGCGAGAAAGCCAAGAGAACGGCAGAGCTGGTCCATTTCCTCGGAATGTGGCACACGCACCCCGGCGGCGTGCCCCTGCCCAGTGCAACCGAGATTGTCGGCGGCACAATCCGCGAGGAGTATCCGACTGCGGCTTACGTTTTCAGCGCTGAAGATTTTGAACGCGTCCGGGCCGGTGGGTTGACCCGCTCGTGCTCGATCAACGTTTCTCATGAGCTCCGCTCGATCCGCGATGTTGGCTTGGCGCTCTCCGGTGGCGGTTCGCGTGCCATTGCCTTTCACCTGGGATGCCTAAGGGCGCTTTACGACCGAGGCGTCCTGCACCGCCTGCAAGTGATCTCCGCCGTATCAGGAGGATCGGTCATCGCCGCGATGTATGCCTATAGCCAAGGTTCGTTTGCCGACTTCGACAGATCAGTTGTGGCGCTGCTTCGGCGCGGCATCCAAAGGGATATCGTGCGGAAGATCGCCAATCCGTCGGTCGCGGTCCGGATGGCCGGTACAATTGCGTTAGCTGGCTCTGCTGCGGTCGCCGCTGACGTCGCCCGGTTCCTGTTGAACGTCGCGTCAAGCAAATTAGGGCTGCGAAGCCGCGAACTCATTAGCTTTATTAAGAACATCCAGCCGCCTCTTCGCAGATGGGGGAACACAACAGTCGCATTCGAGGCAGTTTTGCGCGATCGAGTGCTCGGATCGATCCCGATCACCGCTTCACGTCGGGATGACTTCGAAGTCGTCATTAACGCTTGCGAACTCCGCTCCGGCTCGGCGTTTCGGTTCGGCAGCCGCGAGTCCGGGTGTTGGCGCTATGGTGTGATTGATGGGAATAGGGTTCAGGTGGCCCACGCAGTTGCTGCATCAGCAGCCTACCCGGCGTTACTACCTGCTCTTGACGAAGTCGCCACCTTTACGGAGCGAAGCGGTGCAAAGCACGAACGACGCGTCCTCCTAACGGATGGCGGCGTCTACGACAACCTGGGAGTGACCTGTTTGGAGCCGGGATCGGCGAATGAGTTCAGCTACAATCGCTTTACGCCGGAGTACATCATTTGCTGCGAT
>QHZC01000089.1:16187-17926 GCA_003224515.1 Acidobacteriota bacterium | reverse complement strand
CAGGAAATTCATGCGCTCTCATCCCGAGACTGTCTCCGGTGTCGAGCTCGAGCTGGACGGCGTCAATCCGCAGCACAAGTGGGCCGCGCTCCAGAACGATCGCCGCAAGCGCGTCCAGCGGGTCGCCCCGGACGTGGCCCAGCTAAGATTTCTCGCCGCCAAGGCGGACACCGATCTCGAGGGGCGCGCCTCGCTCTCTGGTGTTGCTCCCGGCGACTATTGGATCAGCTCGCTCGATCTGGACGCCGATGCCGGAGATATGCGCGTGCGCTGGGATGTTCCCGTAAAAATTGAGCGCGGCAAAACCATCCGCATCGAACTGTCGAATTTGAACTCCATCGATGCGCGCAATTCCACTCCCTAGCCCTTCGAGCGCCGCCATGGGCACGCCCCTCGTCTGGATTGCGTTCAATCTCTTCATCGTTATTGCGATTGCGCTGGATCTCCGCGTTTTCCACCGCCGCCCGCACAAGATCGGGCTTCCAGAAGCAGCCCTCGCCAGTTTCGGCTGGATTGCAGTTTCCGTCCTCTTTGGGTTTGGAGTGTTCTACTTCCGCGGCCCCCAGCCAGCCCTGGAATTCTTTACCGGCTACCTGATCGAAAAAGCCCTCAGCGTCGACAATCTGTTTCTCTTCCTGGTGATTTTTCGCGCGTTTGCCGTGGATGACCGCCTGCAGCATCGCCTCCTCGAATGGGGCGTGGTCGGCGCGCTCATTATGCGCGGGGTGATGATCGCGCTGGGCGCGGAACTGATCGAACATTTTTCCTGGATCATGTACCCGCTCGGAGCGTTTCTCGTCTACGCCGGAGTACGCATGCTCTTCGTTCATCGAGGAGAAGTCCACCCGGAACAAAACAAAATCTTCCGCTTCGCCAGCCGCCATCTTCGCGTCAGCCATGACTATCACGGCGAACATTTTTTTGCGCGGAGCGGGGGCAAGCTGTTCGCCACGCCGCTGTTTCTCGTTCTGCTAGTCGTGGAAATCACGGACGTCACGCTGGCCGTCGACTCCATCCCGGCGGTCTTCGGCATTACCGAGGATCCGTTCATCGTGTACACCTCGAACGTGCTAGCGATTCTCGGGCTCCGCGCGCTCTATTTCCTGCTGGCCGGGGTCATCGACCGTTTGCGTTTTCTGGATGAGGGGCTGGCGGTGGTGCTGATGTTTATCGGCGGAAAAATGATCGGCGAGCGGTGGCTGCACATTCCGGTGGCTGTGTCCCTTGGCGTTGTGGGAGGCGTACTGCTGATCGCGCTGCTGGCGTCGCTTCTGATTCCTG
Source organism: Acidobacteriota bacterium (assembly GCA_003224515.1). GTDB lineage: Bacteria > Acidobacteriota > Terriglobia > Acidiferrales > UBA7541 > Acidiferrum. Next base: position 16,645 of record QHZC01000089.1, on the reverse strand, counting down.
CGAAGAAACAAATATGAAATTCATCCTTCTTCGAACATCAGTTCATCCACGTAACACCACATCCACTTTTCGCCCGGCTCCTCGGAGCGCACGATTGGATGCTTCGTCGCGTTAAAATGTTTTGTGGCGTGTTTGTTTTTTGAGGAGTCGCAGCAGCCGACATGTCCGCAACTCAAACACAGGCGCAGATGCACCCAGCCGTCCCCCATCTTCAGGCACTCTTCGCAGCCCTTGGTCTTCGGCTTTACGCGCTTAATTTGATCGAGGTGGGTACAATTTTCCGCCATGGTTGTCTCCCGCGAATCACATCGTTGCTTGAATCGGAATTCGCACCTGGAATCGCGTATCCCCCGGAACCGATTTTACGGTGATGAGCCCGCGCATTTTTCTTACGATGCGATGCACCACGTCCAGCCCGAGCCCGGTCCCCTCCCCCACGCCCTTGGTGGTAAAAAATG
>QHZC01000089.1:10019-16036 GCA_003224515.1 Acidobacteriota bacterium | reverse complement strand
CCGCGCTTCAGTTTGTGATGCATGATGGTCAGCGTTGTTTCCAGGCTGTTCTTGATGTCCACTTCCTGGAGCGGCGCCTGGTCCATGTAGGAATACTCTTTGATGGCTTTGATGAGATCGGAAATGCGCGCCGTACTATGTTCGAGTTCGGCGGCGATGCGCTCCATCTCGAGGAGTGTGCCGAATCGCGTCAACTCGGGCCCGAGAGAAGTTCCGGCGGTTCTCGCAAAACTCTCCAATTGCGCGTCCGTCAAATTCGCATCCGCGAGAAGTGGCGCGAGTTTCCAGGCTTCGGCAACTCCGTGCGCTTCCAGCCAGCTTTGAATCGCTTCCTCTCGCTCGACGCGCGCGAACTCATCTTTGTATTGAGCGGGCTTCAGCGCGGAGCGGATCTCTTCTTCGCGCTGCGCCAGCAGGCCGCAATCTTCCGGACCCAGGCTTGAGCTGCGGCCGGCAACACGCAGGCGCTCGAGGCAATCCCGCAGCGCCGCAGCCGAGCGGCGCGCCGCGGCAGAAGGATTGTTCAACTCATGTGCAAGTCCGGCGGACAATTTCCCGAGCGCGGCCAGTTTTTCCCGTTGCTGCTCTTCCCGCGTGATGTTTCGAACGCGATCCGTCAACAACCCAACCAGGCGCTGGGAGAGCACGGGCATTCGCTGAAAAAGCTCCGGAAACTTGCTGGCGGGAAAAGCCAGCGCGCGAATCGGAAGCACCGCGCGCCCGGTCACGCCAAACGTTTTCATTCTGGAAAAAGGCAAGGCCCCGGTGACCTCGCCGGCGCGAGCGGTAAAAACCGGGCCATCCTGCGGACCATTCTCCCGCCGGGCCCGCAACTCTCCTTCGAGCATCACAAACATGGTGTCTGCTGGAGTATCTTCTCTGACGGTGATTCCGCCAACCTCGACGCGACGTTCCTCGGCTTCGGCGACAAACCATTCGAGATCGGCCTGCGGCTGGTCTACAAACGCCGGCACTTTGCGCAAATCCGCAACCAACGCTTCGATGCGCGCTTGCTCCGGCGTTCCGCTCATGGGCGTTCCGCTCCCCGCGTCTTTTCGCTCATTGGACCTTCGCCAGATACTGGTGCATGAACTGCACGACCACGGCACCTTCGCCGACGCCGGAAGCCACGCGCTTGACGGAACCATGGCGCACATCACCCACAACAAAGATTCCGGGCACGTTGGTTTCGAGCAGTCCCGGATCGCGATCGAGCGTCCATGATGGCGGTCGCTTTCCGCCGCGGAGAAGGTCCGGGCCAGAAAGAATGAACCCGCGCTCGTCGCGCTCAATTAGACCGCCGAGCCACTCCGTGCGGGGCTGCGCGCCGATAAAAATGTACAAGCTGGTAGCGGGCACATGTTCTGTCTCACCGCTAAGGGCCCGCAGGATGGTGAGACCGGTGAGCCGTGATTCTCCGTGAACCTCGGCCACGCTGCTACGCGTCTGGACTTCGATGTTGGGGGTCTTTTCGATTTGCTCGATCAAGTAATGCGACATGGTGCTCGCGAGGGATTCCCCGCGCACCAGCATGACAACTTTCTCGGCGAATTTGGAAAAGTGCATGGCCGCCTGCCCGGCGGAATTCGCGCCGCCGATGATGTGCACGGTTTCGCCCTTGCAGGCCATGGCTTCGGTGGTGCCGCCGCCGTAATAGACGCCTGCGCCCTGCAAGCGCTCGATCCCGGGCACGTCCAGCGTGCGCCACTGAACACCCATGGCGAGGAGAAGCGCGTGACAGGAAATCTCAAAGCCATCGGCAAGTTTCAGGAAACGGTACGGACCTTCCACGCGAATGCTGACGGCTTCCTGCAGAGCAAGAATCTCCACGCCAAATCGCCGGGCTTGGGCCACGGCGCGGCGAGCGAGATCGTTGCCGCTGAGCCCCGATGGAAAACCGAGGTAATTCTCGATGCGCGAGCTGAGCCCGGCCTGCCCGCCGGGCGCTTCGCGTTCGATCATCACGGTGTGCAAACCTTCGCTGGCGCCATAAACCGCGGCAGCGAGTCCGGCGGGGCCGCCACCGACAATGGCGAGGTCATAGAAGCTGGTCTGCGTGTGCGTGCGCAGACCGATTTTGTCGGCAACCGCAGGCAGCGGCGGCTCGGCGAGCCGCGCGCCGTCGGGAAAAAGAATCAGCGGAAGCGTTTCCGCTTCGGGCCCGAGCGAGTCCACCAACCCGCGAACTTCAGGATCGGTTTGCGCCAGCTCCACGTCAATCCATTGGTAAGGCACCTGATTTCGCGCGAGAAAATCGCGCAACTCGTAGGAGCGCGTTGACCAGCGCGTGCCGAGGACGCGAATGCCTTCGTAGGGCGGACGAAACGTCGCGGTCCAATCGTGCAGCAGGTCGTCGAGAGCAGGAAAGAGTTTTTCCTCGGGAGGATCCCAAGGCTTCATCAGGTAGTAATGCACGCGGGCTTCGTTGATGGCATCGATGGCGGCGTTGGTGTCGGCATACGCGGTGAGCAGGGCGCGCTTGGCGAGCGGGTGCATCTCCATGGCTTCGGCGAGAAAGTTAACGCCATCCATTTGGGGCATGCGCTGATCCGCTAGCAGTAGGGCCACGGGATTGTTACGCGTTTTCAGTTCGCGCAGAGTGGCCAGGCCCGCGCTTCCGGAATTCGCGCGCATGACGCGGTAGCGATCCGCATAGCGGCTGCGCAGATCGCGCTCAATGGCCCGCAAAACCTCGGGGTCGTCATCCACTGTTAATAAAACTGGCTTTGGCATATTCCTCAGATGCGGCGCAACTGATTTCGTTGCGTCTTACGAGGATGGCCGCATGGCTTCAGCTTCTTTTCGTGTCGCCCTCAAGCTACAATTCCTGACGCTTCCATGTCCAGCCCTCTCGCTCAATCCATCGCGGACCTGTCGTCCGCCGAGGCATCCAAGCGGCTCCGGGCAGCGAGCGAAATCTACCGCCTGGGCCGGGCGGCCGCAGGATCCGCCATTTCTAACTGGTGGGCCGAGAGCGAACTCTCCGCGCTGCTACTTGGACCCAATCCCAGCATAACGGTTGGACTCGCCGTCGAGCGCGATACCTTTGGGCATATTCGAATTGCCAATGGCACACCGAGACTCGCCGACGTGCCACCGGATCAGGATGCCGAGGAATTCGAACTTCATTTCGCCGAGGGAATCTCCCTCGACATTCTCACCACGCGCGAGCCAGGTGGTTCAGGGGCCATCGCAAAATACCTGGCCAAGTTTGGGGAGGGAGTACAGCAGGTGGAATATCGCTGTGCCAATGTCGACCGCGCCACGCAAATCCTAAAGGAAAAATTCGGCGTCGCTCCCGTCTATCCCACAGCTCGGCCCGGTGGGGACGGCACGCGAATCAATTTTTTCCTGGTCACATCTCCGGATGGGGGTAAGGTGCTCATCGAACTGTACGAATCGCAGTCGCGCGGATAGAGGTTCCCATTCAGCGCCGTGCAATACTTGATTCCAGGTTTTTTCCGCCCGCTATTTCCTTCCAAGCCCTCAAGACTTCGGCGACTGTCCAGGCCTGCGCGATGCAGCCGCGAGGCGTGAACGGAGCATCGCCATCGAAGATTTCGCTGAGCGTGCCGAGCCCGCTCGAGTAAATCTGGCGGCCGAGCGGCTCGAGGAAGCGCTTCGCCGCTTCGCGGTCGCGGTACACGCGATAGTGCGCGAGCGCGAACGGCCCGAGCAGCCAGCCCCAGACGGTGCCTTGATGATAAGCGGAGTCGCGATCCCGGGGACTACCGCGGTAATGGCCGGTATATCCGGCTTCGCCGGGCGCGAGACTCCGCAGTCCATGCGAGGTCACGAGACGCCGCGCGCAAATGTCGACAACCGCCTTTTGCTGCTCGGGGGCCAGGGGGCTTACCGGCAAGGACACGGCAAAAATCTGATTCGGCCGGAGTGCGGCATCATTTCCGATGCCCGGCGAATCGATGACGTCGAAGCAGCAATTACGCTCGGCGTTCCAGAATCTCTGAAAGTTTTTCCTTGCTTTGGCCGCGAGTTTTTCGTAAGCATCGCCGGGCCCTTGGAGCAAGCGCGCAAATCCGGCCATCGTTTCGAGCGCGTTGATCCACAGCGCGGAAATCTCCACGGGTTTTCCCGCGCGGGGCGTCACCACCCAGTCTCCGATTTTTGCATCCATCCAGGTGAGCTGGACCGCGGGACCACCGGCATAGAGGAGCCCGTCGTCCGGATCGACATGGATGTTGTAGCGAGTGCCCGCAATGTGTGCGTCGATAATAGAGGCCAGGACGGGGAACAGTTTTTCGAGCGTCACGGCATCTTCGGTCGCTTCGAAATACTGCCGCATGGATTCGAAATACCAGAGAGCCGCATCGACGGTGTTGTATTCGGGCTTGCCTCCAGCGTCGGGGAAACTGTTGGGGAGCATCCCGCCGTCAACGTATCGCGAAAAAGCGAGAAGGATTTGCTTGGCCACATCCGCGCGGCCGGTCGCGAGCGTCAACCCCGGCAAAGCAATCATGGTGTCGCGGCCCCAATCGCCGAACCAGTGATAGCCGGCAATGATGCTGCGGCCGTCCGGCTCTAGGGGAAGGCTGCGCTTTACGATGAATTGATCGGCGGCCAGGATGAGCTGCCAAAGCCAGGATGGCGCGTTATCCGCCAATGCTTCAAATTTCTCCTGCCATGCTTGGAATAATTTCACTTCATGATTCGAACGTTCCGCGCGCGCTGTTTCCCCATCGAGCGAAGTACCAGCTTCCGTGGTCACCACAAAGGTGACCTTCGAACCAACTTCAAGCTTGGCGCGGAACAGCGCCACAAAAAGATGATCTTCGTGGTCATCCAGACCGCGCGCTGTTTCCTCGGCGAGATAGCACGCGCTGTACCATTCGTGATGCGGCTCACAGGTGCCAGTGGCGTTCATCAAATAAAACGGTACCGCGCCATCGAAGCCCTGAACCTTCACACCGTGCTCAACCAGCGTGATCTTCATGCGCCAGTCGCCGGCCTGGGTCAAGAAATGAAAGTCGCGATAGTTCACGAGCGCTTTTAGTTCCATTTCGAGGGCACTGCTTCCCCGCACCAGGGTGTACTCGATGAAGGTAGTGTTTTCGCCCTGGCGCATCCACACGCGTTTCTCGACCAGGGCGTCCGCAAGGGCAAAAGTCCACACCGGCTTGGTGCCTTCCAGGTGAAAGCTCTCGATATTGAGGAATCCTTCTGGATCGACGCCGCCGCTGGCCCAGCAATGGGTAGCCAGAGAGAAGCGCGTTTCAGAGTAGTGGACGGTTTCGTCCATCGCTGCCACAAGCTGGGTGCGGCCCAGCGGCGGAGCCAGTGCGGCGATCAGCAGTCCGTGGTAACGGCGCGCCGCGCTGCCGGCAACGGTGCCCGACGCGAATCCGCCGATTCCGTTGGTGACCAGCCACTCGCGCGATCCGGACGCGGCGAGGTCGCCACAAATCTCGCGGCCAAACTGAATTTCCGCCTGTTCTGCCACCGCCGGCTCCTTCCTCGCTCTCGATCGCGCCGTGCCCGGAAATCGAGAGACGCAGATTCGCAAAGTAGATGAACGTTTTAGCTATCGCCATACACCGGGATGGCGGCGCCGTGAATGACTTTGGCTTCTTCGGTGCACAAAAACAGAATGACGCGCGCGATGTCCTCAGGCTTTGGCCACTTCCTAAAATCAGCGTTGGGCATTGCTTTGCGGTTGGCTTCCGTGTCAATGATGCTGGGAAGAATGGTGTTCACCCGTACTCCTGTGCCTCTTATGTCCGCAGCCAGAGAATCCAGCATGGCCACCGCCGCGGCCTTCGAAGCAGCGTAGGCGGCCGCGCCGGCCGCGTGATCTAGCGCTGCTTTCGAGGCAACGTTTACGATTGCGCCGCGCCCTTGTTTCAGCATCGCGCGTACCGCTGCACGCGACAACGCATAACCAGAACGCAAATTCAGTTCGAGCATCTGGTCGAAGACTTTCGTCTCCAGTTCCCACAGCGTCGCCCCGCCCGCATAACCGCCCACGGTGTTTACAAGGGCATCCAGCCGGCCGTGCTTGG
>QHZC01000089.1:0-9915 GCA_003224515.1 Acidobacteriota bacterium | reverse complement strand
TGCTTGGCGAGAATTTTCTCGATCAGTTGGCGCACCGGCGATTCATCCGTGACATCAACACTGTTCCCATCGAGCCGTGCGCCATTCGCTCACGCTCTACCCTTCAACGCGTCGAATTCTTCCTGTTTTCGATAAGTAGCGACAACTTTCGCGCCTTCTTCTAAGAACGCTAGGCTCACGGCGCGGCCCAGGCCACCGGTGCCGCCTGCCACCAGCACCACTTTCCCCTCGAATTTGTCACTCATTAGCGTATCCCTCCGATCATTGAGCCTCGCGGTTCGGCAACTTGGTCATCAAGAATCGATGCTGATCTTCCTATCCGCTAGAGTTCGCGTGCGGGATCGTTTCCCCGGGCAACTTCGAGATGGATGGCGTTCACGCCCATCTCGCGGGCTTTCTTTTCCGCAAAGGCAACTGCCTCGCGGCTATATCCGCGGCGGCGGTATGCGGCTACAATTCGACGATGAACGCGTCCTGTGCCGAAAGCGGAACCCCCGTGTCAGGACAATACCGGTTTGGTCTGCTCACAAAGAATCCAAACTTTTCCCGGGAGGCGGGAAGCGACCGGAACCGCGGGAAAGTAACCGGAACCGCGGGCTCATCAAATTTGAGTCTCTTGTTCCGCCAATTTGCCGATCACCAGAAGGAGTTCGGCTTGCCTCCCGAATCACGACACCTCATTCACCGCTTTGTTCAATCAGTTTTGCGACCAGACCGGTCCAGCCGGTTTGATGGCTAGCGCCGATGCCGGCGCCATTGTCGCCATGAAAACATTCATGGAACAGGATGAGATCCCTCCAGTGCGGATCGCTTTGAAAGAGTTCCAATGCCCCTGCCACCGGGCGCCGCCCGTCCTGCCCCCGCAAGAAGATACGGGTGAGCCGCCGGGAAATTTCCGCGGCCACCTGCCAGAGGTCGCATGCGGCGGAGGAGTGCGTGGGACACTCCACTTTGAAATCTTCGCCGTAGTAGTGATGAAATTTTTGCAGAGATTCGACCAGGAGATAGTTGACCGGAAACCAGATCGGCCCGCGCCAGTTCGAATTTCCGCCGAAGATGCCGGTCGCGGATTCCGCCGGTTCGTACTCGACGCGGTTCACGTTTCCGTTCACCTGAACTTCATAGGGATGCTCCTTGTGGAAGCGCGAAAGAGCGCGCACGCCGTAAGGTGAGAGAAATTCCGTTTCGTCCAGCATGCGGCCGAGCACGCGCTTGAGCTGTTTGCGATTCACGAGGGAGAGCAGCCGGCGCACGCCGCGCGCGGAACGCTCGGTCATTTCAATGTGTTCGGGCACGTCCGGATGATTGTCGATGAACCATTGCATGCGGCGCTTGAAGCCGGGGAGGCAATCGACGATTTCGGGCTCGAGGGTCTCGACGGCGAAAAGCGGGATCAAGCCGACCATCGAGCGGATTTTCAGGAAATGCTCTTCGCCGTTGGGGAGCTTTAATACGTCATAGTAAAAGCCGTCGGTGTCGTCCCAAAGGGACATTCCGCCGGCGCCGAAATCGTTTATGGCCCGGGCGATGTAAACGAAATGCTCGAAGAATTTGCTGGCGACATCTTCATAAGCAGGATCTTCTTTCGCAAGCTCAAGTGCGATCGCCAGCATGTTCAGACAATACATGCCCATCCAACTGGTGCCGTCGGATTGCTCGAGGTGGCCTCCGGTGGGAAGAGGCGCCGAACGGTCAAAAACCCCGATGTTGTCGAGGCCAAGGAATCCACCCTCAAAAATATTTGCGCCGTCCGGATCCTTGCGGTTCACCCACCAGGTAAAATTGAGGAGCAGCTTGTGAAAAACTTTTTCCAGGAACCCGCGATCGGCCACACCACGCACGCGGCGCTCGATTTTGTACACGCGCCAGGCAGCCCAGGCATGAACGGGCGGATTCACATCGCCGAAAGCCCATTCGTAGGCGGGCAATTGACCGTTGGGGTGCATGTACCATTCGCGCAAAAGAAGGATGAGCTGTTCCTTGGCAAAATCGGGATCGACGAGCGCCAGCGGAATCGAATGAAACGCCAAATCCCATGCTGCATACCAGGGATACTCCCATTTGTCCGGCATGGACATAATGTCGTCGTTGTAAAGATGCGTCCAATCCTTGTTGCGGCCGTTCCAGCGCTCGGGAGGAGGCGGAGGGCCGGCGGGATCGCCTTCGAGCCAGGTGCGCACGTCGTAGTGATAAAACTGCTTCGACCAGAGCATTCCTGAAAAGGATTGCCGCATAACCGCTTTGGCATCGTCGGAAAGCTCTTTAGGAATTCTTGTGGCGTAAAACTCTTCGGCTTCCTTTTTGCGGGTCACGAACAGGCCGTCGAATCCAGCGCCAAAGTCGTCGGTGCCGGGTACGCCTTCGGCGCGCTCGGGCTGTCCAGGCGAACTGATGCCGACTTTTCCGAGATCCATTCCGCCAAGAGGCTCGATGTCGGTGAGTCGCAGCTTGAGCGTGGCGGACTGACTGGGATTAAGTTGCAGCGCGTAATAGGGCGCCACTTTCGTTCCCATTTGTTCAGGATTGACCGCCGTCTTGTTGCCGTGAATCACATATTCGTGGAAGGCATCTTTCACGTAGGCAGAACGATTTTTCCCGCCGAACAGAAGCGCGCTGTTGGTTTCGTTTTCCGTGAATAACAATTCGGGCTGCTTCGCCGACAGCAGCCAGCGCTTCCCGTATTGCCAGTGCTGCAATTCGACGCACACGCTTCCGGGCGCGCCGGTTGCTTTTCGCGCCACCGGGCGGCGCAAATCCTTGCCCCAGGACCAGGTATTGCGAAACCACATCTGCGGAAGGATATGCAACGCAGCGGCTTCCGGCCCGCGATTTACCGCGGTGATTCGAATGAGGATGTCTTCGACGTCGGCCTTCGCGTACTCCACGAAAATATCGAAGTAGCGATTGAGGGAAAATGCTCCCGTATCGAGCAATTCGAATTCCGGTTCGCTCCGGCCGCGCCGGCGATTTTCTGCAACGAGAGATTCATAGGGAAATTCGGACTGCGGATACTTGTAAAGCATGCGCATGTAACTGTGAGTGGGAGTTGAATCGAGGTAGAAATAATACTCCTTCACGTCCTCGCCGTGATTGCCCTGATTGCCGGTCAGGCCGAAGAGACGCTCTTTCAGAATGGGATCTCGCCCATTCCATAACGCCAGCGAGAAACAGATCATCTGGTGACGGTCAGAGATGCCGCCGATGCCGTCTTCTCCCCAGCGATAGGCACGGGATCGCGCGGGGTCGTGCGGAAAAAATTCCCAGGCCGTGCCCCCGGGACTGTAATCCTCGCGGACAGTTCCCCACTGCCGCTCGGAGAGATAGGGCCCCCAGCGCTTCCAATGCTTTTTCCGGGTGCGCGCTTCTTCGAGCCGGCGGTCTTCACTGGTCTGGATTCGTGGCATGTTTGGAGGGCCTCGGCCGAAAGATTCAGGCTATGGTCGCACTTTTCCTGGATGACAGCAGCGCCGACCTCGGAGCGCGTGCCTGTTCCGGCAAGCCCCGCGGGCGTTGGACTGACCTCATCGATGGGATGCAGGAGACCGCATTTTGGGTCGGAGTTTTCTGCTAATGCCGGGGTGAAACTGCGGGGCCAAGTGAACCGTTGTACTCTTGGGTCTCCACCAGGCATCAATGGATTGAGAACTGTTTTGAGGAGACCAGCCATGTTCGAGTCCAGCAGCGGCCCCATGATAAGCCGGCGTTTGGCGCTGCGCCTTTTCCGTGCCCTCTCTGGCAGCGCGTTGTTTCTGTTTGTCCATTTGCCAGCCGTAAATGGGCGAGCCCAGGATCATTCCACGGATGCGCTGCGAAAGCTCAACGAATCCGTGGATGCCCTTATCAGAAAGGTTTCGCCAAGCGTGGTGCAGATTCTCGTAACCGGGTATGGACCGCTCGAAGAAGGTGAACACGGAAACACCAACGCGGTGATCGGCAGGCAACGGGCAATCGGCTCCGGATTTGTGATCGATCCCAGCGGGTACATCGTGACCAACGCGCACGTGGTGAAGTGTGCGCAGCGGGTCCAGGTGGTGCTGCCGTCCGCGAACGCCGATGGGTCGGTGGATGCCGCGCTCTCGACTCGAACGACGGTCGTATCAGCGCGGATTGTTGGAGCGTCCAGCGAGATCGATCTCGCGGTACTCAAAGTTGACGCAGGAAAACTTCCGGCGCTGGCGCTTGGTGTGTACCGAAAACTGGGCCAGGGGGAGATTGTTTTTGCCTTCGGGAGCCCGGGAGGATTGCGCAATACCGTCACGATGGGGGTGATTTCGGCGGTGGCCCGCCAGACGGAACCGGATTCACCGATGGTGTACATCCAGACGGATGCACCGATCAATCCCGGGAATTCGGGCGGTCCGCTCGTGAATGTGAATGGCGAAGTGGTGGGAGTGAATACTTTTATTCTGTCGCAATCGGGTGGAAATGAAGGGCTGGGATTCGCCATCCCAAGCAATGTGGTGAACGTCGCCTTTCGGCAGTTGCGGAAGTTCGGTCACTTGCACCGCGCCGAAATTGGCATCGGAATCCAGACCATCACGCCATCCATGGCCGCGGCGCTGAGCCTCCCCAGAACGTACGGGGTAGTCGTCTCCGATGTCTTGCCGGGCAGTCCGGCCGAAGCGGCAGGTCTCAAGATCGGAGACGTTCTGGCGGCCGTCGACGGGAAGGCAGCAGACAGCCTGCCGCTAGTGGCATTTCATTTCTATTTGCTGGAGACGGGAGACCAAGTCCATCTCGACATCCTTCGCGGAAAAGACCGGCTGGGTTTCAACGTCCCGGTGATGGAGCCGCCGCGCGATATGGATCAGGTCACCGCGCTGGCCGACGCGGCGAAAAATCTTGTGCCGACCCTGGGGATTCGATCATCGTGGCCGCTCGCTCGGCGGGCGCTGGCGTCGAAGTGCCGTTGAACGCCGGGGACGTGATTCGCACTCTGAACGGCCAGCCCATGACAACGCTGGATCTTCTGCGTAGTGCGCTGAAAGCCCTGCCACCGGGAGCGCCGGTTGCGTTGCAGATCCAACGCGACCAGAAGTTGTTGTTTATTTCCTTCACACTCGATCAGCCGTGAGATTGTTCTGGAACAGGAAACGGGAGGGAGTATTTCTACTGGGCCGGTGGCTGGGCTGGCGCCGAGGCAGGGGGATTGGCATAAGAACGCAGGAGGGTGATTTTGGTGCCGGTGTCGTCGAGGGTGAGGGCGACAGCGCGAATTTGGTCGCCGCGTTCGCCGACGAAGGCGATGTCATCATCGGAAATGTGTGAGTTGCGGAAGGCTTGGGGTAACTTTTTGGGGCCGCTGTCCTGGCGTGCGAATTCCGGGCTCAAGTGCTCGAGATACCAGTTGACGACGTATTCGCGGGACGTGTTCGTATGATAAGTGCTGGCAAGGACTTGGGGCTGATCCTCATGGAGCGCAAGGTGTGCGGCCGCCGAGCCAGGAAGCACCAGAGTCGCTGCCGGATAAACGGGCAGGCCGGGGCCGACTTCCTTGGCCCTTTCAACGCGGAATTCGCCGAGAGGGGTGCGTACGGTCGCTTTATCACTGCCAGCACGGAGGCCGAGGGCATTGATCACGCGCGAGGCCATCAGCAAGCCGCCGCCAAGAAGCACGCAGAAGCCGCACGTCATGGCGATCATCATGAAGAGGAGCGATTTGGAAGACGAAGCTCCTCCGGAGGCTGAAGTGGATTTTGCCATAACGTGCTTCTCTCCCCTCAGTGCACGACTGCGCCGAGCTTCTGATCCCTTCGCACGGCAGCAACGAACGGTGACGAGGAACCCAGCAATACGCTTACAAACCCAGACCCGGACAGTTCGCCGAACTTAAACCGCTCCGCACAACCCTTCCCGAGAAAGAACGCAGCCTCGGGGACGCGGGGCTGTCGGCTCCTGCAGCAGCCGGCTGCAGATCACTGGTTCGGCAAAAGCAGTTGCGTAAATCCCGTCGTGTTGATGTCGCGGAACATCGGCGTCCGCGGCGGCAGCAGCGTAGGATTCAGGAAGTTCACGTCGAACTGGTAGCCGCGGGTTGGTGGGCTGTAGTTGTTTCCACCGGAATTGAACAGCCCGGTGGCCTGGCGGCTATAGAACAAGCTGACGATGGAGCCCTCATAGAACAGGGTTCCATTCCATCTTTCCAGGAAGCGCAAGAAGTTGTGGACACCTCCGTCAGTACCGAAGTCCTGGCTGCCATCGATGGCGGTAGAATCCCAAGTGGGGATCCGGAAGGAAACTTGTTTGCCGGCGAGAACTGCCGTTCGGACGTAAGTCGTTGCCCCGGTGCGCGAGAAGGCGTTATTGAACGGGGAAGCGAAGGAATTGACGTCGTTCCAGTTGACCGAGAGAATCGTAATCGCATCGGCAGCCACGGAGGTGGCCACGCTGGCGTTCGCAAAGCCGCCACCGGCAGAGTTTGCGTTGAAGTCGCCTTGGATGTAGGCAGGGTTTTCCGTCGCGATGGTCAGACCACAAGAGACACCGCCCAGGCACGGGGGCAAGCTGATGAGGTTGCCATTTACGACCTTGACGGCCCGGCGGAAGAGGGCATTGGGATTTTCGCGGCCGTCGTTGGCCTGCTTCAAGAAGGACCTAGTCCATGGGCTGATGCCGCCAGAGCCGGTGGCGCAGAGCGGATCGGCTTGCACCGCGGCATTGGGCAAATTCGAAAAGAGTGTACTTGCCGTGGTGACCCCGGTGCTGTCCACCAGCGTGTTTGGAAATGAATTTTCGCCGTACGTGGCAAGGACACCGGCGCCAGCGGGGATGGGCTCGATCTTGTTGTCCGGGCAGCCTTTGGGGTCGGCTGAATTGACTAGGTCAAAATAGCCATATTCCCCGGTCTCACGCGTGGAGGGCGAGAGGGGAGGCCAGGTTCCGACTGCCGTCCCTGTGGGGAGATAGTTGCCGCGGCGGTCCGAGATGTAAACAACGAAGTTGTAGGGCGCAACACTGGGGTCCTGGGTGCTGGGGCCGGAAGCACCGATGGTTCCGCTGAACCACTTGGCGAGGTTCTTAACGTCGAGCTCAATGTAGTTCATGATGCCGCCCAAGGTAACTTGTTTGTTGAGGGCGGGCGTGGGCTCCCGGTTATACCCTTCGCGTGTGTCATAGAGGGCGTTCGGCCAATAGTCCGAAGGGTTCGGCGGGGCGAGTATTGCGGCGACGCCGCAGGGCCCAGTCGCGCTAGCGTAATTCGACGGATTATCGCGGACTCGTTCGAGCCGAATCACGGCGCTCGGATGAGGGTCGAGACAGGTGGAAGGAGCGACCTGGGCGCCGGGGAGTCCCGGCAACGTGGGAGGCGCCAGCGACACGGGATACAAGTTGCGCCCCGCGTAGCCGAGGCTCAAGATTTCTTTGGTCACGTCGGTGTAGGCGCCACAGGGACTGCCGTAGGAGGTCTGGGCGTCAATTTTGATGAAGCCGGTGATGATCGGAGTTCCGTAAGTCGGAGGCGTGGCTGAACCAGTGGGACCTACCTGCCAATAGCCGTCGGCTGGATTATAGCCCGCCGCCACGGTCTTCCCGCCAGCGCCGGAGGCCGCCATAGGCAACAAAGTTGTGCCAGCAGCAGTCATGGCTGTTTTCAGGGCCGTGGCATTCGCTGTCGCCCAGTTCGCGACCGGGAGAGCGAGGTCCGCCAGGTTGAATGGGGCGGTGCCGCTGACGCAGTCCAAGCCAGTGATGTCAGCCGCATTATCCGAAAGCAGAATCCGCAGGCTGGCCTGTGAAAAATAACGTTCGCCGAGAACACCGGGATTTGCGGCTCTTTCGCCGGCCACAGGGCGGCGGATCATGTCAATGGGTTTGGAACTGCCCTTGCTGAGGAGCACGATCGTCAAGTTCAGTGGCTGCAGGCCGCTACGGAGGTTACCGTTATAGGCACCCGAGATGGACGCCCAACTGGAGTTCGTTCCCGAACCCAAGCATGAATTCAAGCTTCCTTGGCCGAATCCAAGCGCCTGGAGGGAACCACCAGTGGTGATCTCAACGCTGCCGGGATGTCGACCGCTAGCGGATTCGGGGTTCGAATTCGAGAGACAGTCGCGGAGGATATCCTTGCTGGCCGTGACCGGACTCCTCAGCCACAATTGGACCGCTGAAGTTTGATTGGGGGTCGCGCCGGCGGGTCCGCCGCTGTCGAGGAAAAGGTTGCCATTGGTGTGCACACGGCCGCCGAAGTCAAAGTTGGGACCCGGGAAAAAGCTCAGGTCGGTGTCCGAGTATATGCCGAACTGGAAGAGCGGAATTCCGACAGTCTGGGTAGTCCGCACCAGTTTAGCTTCGCCACCGGTCGCCGTGCGAGCCGCGACCGTCAGCGTATAGGTCGTCTCCAGCGCATTCATTCCTTGAAACGCACTGGAGCCCGATTTGATCAGGGAGAATTGCGCTAGGGGATTGCTGTTTTTGTCCAGCGGATAGGTAATCGAATAGGTGCTTTTGCCAACCACATCCACGTAGGAGACCCCGGTGCTTGCGGGAAGAACCGGGGGATTCGTCGCCAGTGCATCCACTTGTGGTCCGGTCGGGGCATAGGTGCTGCCGAAGAGCGTGCCCAGGTCCGCAGTGAGCTTTTCCATCCCCGATTCCGCGCCATAGAAAGCTTTGCTCTGCTCGTTGTTCATTCCGGAGAGTCTTTGCCCTTCCGTCACGAGGAGCATGAAGCCCACCACCATGGCAGACATCAGCAAGAGCAGAAGGAGAGTAGTGATGAGCGCCATGCCCGATTGTTTGCGCATCGTAGTTTTCACCAATCTCATCGCGGCCTCCTCATTATTAATAGGTATTGAAATAAGCCATGCTGCGGAGAGCGACTTGGGTCGCCAGGTTAGTGCGGACATATTTGCCAGTGATGGCCGCGGTGGTGATGGAACGCGCGCCGAGGTAAACGTTGACGGAACGGATCTGGTTTTCATTGTCACCCGCGGGAGCCGGGACCGTCGGAACCGTGAATTGGTTCACGGGAGCTGGAGTCGTGCCATCCGCAAAATTGTAAGAAAACTGAAGGTTTTCCAGAGTTTCGGCCACCGGTTGCGGGGTGTTGAAGTTTACCGCACGCATTAGCATGGGATGCTTAGGATCGGTAGTAGCGTCCAGAAAGTAGGTGATCATCCAGACGCGGGTGCACGAGGTAGCCGGATAGTTGCCGTTGGGCGCCGCTGGCGCTCCTGGGTCCTGAAGGCTCAAGATCGTTCCGGAAGTATCCGATGTGGTGCGCCCGTTGAGGTTGAAGGCATCGCCAGGGTTAAATTTTACGATTGGGCCAGCGACCGAGCTGACGGTCTGGAGGACACCATTGGGATTGTGAGCGTTGTAGAGCATCAGCAGGTCGCCGGGATTGACGGGAATTCCCGCCGTACCCAGAGTCACGCAGCCTGGAGATGTGCCAAAGTTGATTTGGGATCCATCCGGCGCAATTGTGCCCGTCGGACAGGCCGGGCCGGTGATGGGCTTCTGATCCAGCGCAAGAGTATTGTCGGCATACAGGATGGTAATAATGTCGGTTGTCGGACCGGAAGTCCCATCGGGGCTCGTCACCACAGGACCCAAACCGTTGCCGGGCTCGATGGCCGGAAGAATAACGTTGCATCCCTTGTTGGCAGAGTTGGGGCCCTGGAAGGTCAGTTTCAATACCGCAGGAGGGCGGTTGACCGGTTGGCCGATGTTGCAACCAGCAGCATTGACAGTGTTTGGGATAGAAATACCGCCGGTGGGAATACCGGTTCCCGTTTGAATGAGATCCTGGACGATCAGATTGAGTCCCGCGCGGATGTTGTCGCTCATGTCCGAGGCCTGAGTGACGTTGGTGTTGGCCTTGATGGAATCACGGAACAGCAGGACGGCGGCCGCCAGTGCAACCATGGTGACGGCCATTCCTATAATTAATTCCACAATCGTGAAACCGGACTT
>QHZC01000545.1 GCA_003224515.1 Acidobacteriota bacterium | reverse complement strand
CGCCCCAAGAGTTTGAACATCAGGCCCAAGCAGATTCGCGAGCCTCTACGGGGGCGATGATGACCTTCTTTGGTAGGTAAATGCAAAGTAGGGGAAGAGCGACGTCCTTCGAACGAGGCTGTGATGTACACCTTTGTCTCAATGAAGGATTCAGTTTGTGAGTGAACCCAGGAGTGAGACAGTTTCGTAGGGCACACTTTGAGCGGGAGGAATTATATTTCTCAGCGCCATGGCCCAAAAGCAGGTGCGCTACTGTACACGAAGTGTGCACGAATCGAACGTTTTCAGTTCGTTGGGGTTAGCTTTTGAGCGAAAGCAGATTCCCCGAATTGTTGAAAACATTGGAAGCCAAGAGAGAGGAAGGAGCTATTAGAAAGGACTCCCATGCTTTGCAAGCAGGGGGTCGCGGGTTCGAGTCCCGCCACGTCCACCAAGTTTCTTCTTTTCAACAAAATAGCGCGGGAGTTTGTCCCGGATATCACCTGCTACTGAAGCAGGTGCTCTCCAACAGAGGCTTGTGCGCACATGCGCTGCACGTCATTATATTTCAAGCGTTTACGGCGCTGTGTTCAAGTACTCATTCTTCGATTCCCAGTCCATCTCGGTCCAACCCCGCGTTTCGGTTAGGGAAACCGCGAAGCGCACGCAATCTTGTGCATTGGCTGGGTACGACATTGTTGTTGGTCCCGTCGTCTGGACCGTTTGCGAGCGTTGCGCGTCGAGAGGGAGGGTGCAGAGCGATCGAGACTAGCGTGGGTAGCTTCCCTCCATCTGGATGCCCGCGCGTGCGCCGTTGACGAGAAGCGTCTTGCCCGCCACGAGGTAACCGCGAAACGGAACACAGGTATCCGCGTACCTAGCCGAATGAGGTGCATACCCTTCCCAATGGTGTGATCGATTGTTATTGCATAAGTGTCCAGGTTGGTCGTGGAAGACTGGGAAATTGTAGCAGGCGCGGCTCCCGTTGGTTTCTGGGCCCGAAGGTGGGCAGGTTGGATCGGTCGCTGGTTTGCACGGCCTAGTAAACTCGGGCCCGTCGGGAAGCGGCCAAGACTTTAGGACAGGCCGCTACCCCACGCCAGCCGGTGTTGTCCGCTATTATTGCGTACGGTGTTCTGACCAAATACGATCCTCTGCTGCCTCCTCGAAGGTCAGCAACTTCTCGCCGAGAAGATAATGGAGAGTGTAGAAGCTAACACGGAACGCGAAGAGGGATGAACATACTGCGTGCATTACAAGTGCGGGGGCGCGGTGAATCAGCTGGATCAGCAATTGAATTTGGCAGGCGGTTAGTTATTTCACAGTGAGCCCCAGGTTAATGGAGTGAGTGCCGCCTCCGTAGCTGCCGGTGAGGACAATCGTATAAGTCCCTGACGGAGTACCGGGGCTGCCGCCACCGCCACTCGGTAAACCGCCGCCTCCACCGCCGCAGCTTGTCAGAGTTCCGAAGAGACAGATGATCATTAAAACGAGAAGGGCGTTCTCCCAACGGCGACTCATTTCCACTCGGCCGCCCACGATCAGTGACAGGATGACGGCGAGAAGAGCGAATACCCCTATTGAATACCATTGCAAACTGGGCCGGCCGCAGAATGGCACCACAAGAGAAGGAGCAGTCGTTGTCACCACGACCTGCACGGGTTGGGCTGCAGCCCCCGAGAGCGAAACGTCTGTGGGGGACCACGAACAATGAGCGTAAGCAGGAGCCCCCGGACAACTCAGACCAACGGTACCTTGCAGTTGGTTCGGGTGAACTTGCAGGTTGTAGGTAGCAGACTGTCCAGCATTGACGGTAACAGAGCTTTGTGAGCCAGGAGCCACCTGAAACGAGAAATCGACCGCCGTCGCAGATAAGGGAATCTGTTGTGGGGAGCTGCTGGCATTGTCCACAATCTGGAGGACTCCCGTAGCGCTCCCAACAGCTGTTGGGTTGTACGTAAGATTTATCGAGCAAGAACCGCCTGCGGCGACACTTGACCCACAGTTGTTCGTTTGCGAGAACGAACCATTCGCGCCGGTAGTGACACTCGTGCTGATCCCTGTCAGCAACAGAGCAACATCACCCGTATTGCTTAGAACCACGGCTTGCGCTGCGCTGGTTGCGCCTACCAATACCTGATTAAAAGAAAGGGTGCTCTGATTCAGAGAAACCAGTGGTTGGGGAACCACCTGAATTTGAACCTGGACAGAGTGCGACAAACTGTTCCCTGTCCCAGAAGCAAGAATTGTAATGGCGTAGGTTCCAGGGGCAACCTTGTTCAAATTGATTGGGAAATTGCCAGAGCTGGTGGAGGGACAAGTCATACCAGCGGGAAGATTGCTGCAGGAAATGGTGACGCCCTCGCTGTAGCCATAGATTGGCGTAA
Source organism: Acidobacteriota bacterium (assembly GCA_003224515.1). GTDB lineage: Bacteria > Acidobacteriota > Terriglobia > Acidiferrales > UBA7541 > Acidiferrum. The sequence goes on along the minus strand of QHZC01000545.1, from coordinate 12,272 downwards.
CAGTTGTATTAAATATTGGGTTACTTGTCCACGGCACTGAGAGTGACGTTGGGGAGACGGTCAACGCAAAGTCGCCAACATTCAATAATGCTGTTGAGGAAAGAGTGATGAAACCATCTGTCGCTGTAACGGGGAACGAATATTGCCCGGGAGGAATAGAAGAACTCGTGCTGACGACAAACGACGAGACAGACGAGCCTCCGGAGGGCACCGGTACGCTCGGCGGAGAAAAGCTGGAGCATGTCGCGCCGACCGGCAGAGTTCCGCAAGAAAATGTGAAGGTGCTAGAGGCAAGACCGTGGGAATCGAGCGTTGCCGTCCAGGCAGCATCCTGCCCCGGCGCAACGGAAGAGGAGTTTGGGGGGACATAACCACTGTAAAGAGACAGAGAAAATGAATCAGGAGAATTGCCAGGGGCCAAGTAGATATACGCGATTGCTGTGTCCGTTCCTGCCTGGGCAGTGATCGAAAACCATCGGTTCTTGGTGAAGCCATTGGTCAGAGTGAACGGCACTTCTAAGTAGACTTGCCCCGCAGGGACCTGAACTGAGTTCGGAATTTGCACATTGGGGTCGCTCGCGGAAAGTAAGACTGTCGTTGCCGATGTCGCCGGCACATTCAAAAAGATCTGCAGCGTATCGGCTGCCGCGAAGATTGGAAATTCCACGAATCCGATTTGCAGTGCCGGTGCGGGCGCGCTGGGTAAGATTTGATATGAGGAACTAAAGTTGGGGGTCTGAACAAGCGTTGCGCGATTGTCTCCCAGCAAGTTATAGACTGCCAGGCTGGGACATTCGGGAATCTTAAGTTCGAAGATGTCATTCGTCGGAGTGAAAGTGCCGTCCCCATTTCCGGAGAGGTATTGGACGAATGACGGACTGCTGGGCCCACCGCTCTGCTGGTAGAGGGCGATGTCCTGGTTACCGTCTCCGTTAAAATCAGCCAAGAGGGACGCAAAAAAACCCCCAATCGGGGATGCGCCGTCACCGATAGTCGAATTGGATGGAACCCCCAAAAACGGAGTCAGAGTCGTCAGTTTTGGAAAACTGCCGTTGGGCTGGCCAAGGTAGATGGTGATTTGAGGCGGCGTAGTGGCGGAGCCGCTGCCAGGCCCGCTGTTCTCTATGTCGATGACATCGAGTCGGCCGTCGTGATTGAGGTCCGCCATGGTCATGCGCGCGAGATTCGGCAATACGTCAATCGGTGCCAGGAATGACCCATCCCCCTTTCCGAGAAACTCATACAAGTCGCCACCTTGGTAGCCGGTGCTGCCCACCCAAACAAAAAGATCGGGTAGACCGTCATCATTTGCATCACCCACAAACATCGCAATGGGGAGCGCACCGTTTCCCGTAGGGCCAAAATTCACTTGATAAGGATTCGCCTTGAACGTGCCGTCTCCGTTTCCGAGAAAAACGGTCAATTGAATGGACGCAGTGGGAGAACCGCCAGCGGTGGTGACTGCAAAATCCAGGCTCCCATCATTGTTGAAGTCACCGACAGCCAGTGTGCCAAATCCATACGCGCCGCCGCTGACCAGAAGAGGGATCGCCACAGGGCTTCCAAACTGGCCATCACCCAGATTCGGCATGTAGACAAGCTGGAGATTCTGTCCGGCTGTAGCGCCTTGGTTTATAGCCATGCCAAGAAAATCAGGTTGGGAAGTTCCTTTTCGAAAGGAGCCGAAAACAAAGTCCTGGGCAATGGAAAGGTCGCTAAAAACCGGTGAGCGCACAGGAAGCGAGAACTGTCCATTGCCCTGATTCAGGAGAACGCTGAGCACCATATCGTTGTTGGGGCTGCTGACACTGGGCCAGGCAATGAGTGCGAGATCCGGCTTTCCATCGCCATTTAGATCCGCCGAGATGTAATCGGAGTCGGCATCATTCGTTGGAGAGTCCGGAGTGCCTTCCAGTACGCCGTCATAACCGCCAGTGGGCGGCCCGAAACTACCGGTACCGTCGTTTGCATAGATGCTGCACGAATCGGCACCCTGATTGGCAGTTATAATGTACGGCGAGCTGCCAGTCTTCAGGTTGGCAACCGCAAGCCCGACAGGGCTCGGGTCGCCGCGAAAAACGTGAGCAGGCCCAAATTTTCCCATTCCATCGTTCAAACGCACCGTGACGGCATGTGATGATATCGGGAAATCCATCGCCATTCACATCTGCCACCGCGAGCGCATAAGCCCCGTCGCCGACGCCGTAAGTGTGGGAAGGAGATTGCGGGAAATTGCCTTTGCAATCGTTGAAAAGCACATTCACCAAGCCGCCGGACATCGCTACGGAAATGTCAGGACAACCGTCACCATTCAAATCGGCGAACGCCGCCATACCAACATCGCTTTCGAAAAGGGGAGCGTTGGTTGAAGCCCATATTTGGGGCCCGGCAGTGAATGTTCCATTTCCGTTACCGAAAAAGAGCTGAAGAGTTGTTCCGGCAAGGTTGATGGCCCCGCTTACGAGCACATCCAACTTGCCGTCGGCGTTAGCATCGGCAAAAGCAAACGTATTGCCCAAAACAAGCGAGCCCGGTGTGGGATTCGGTGCGTAAACAGGGGCAGCGAAATTTCCCTTGCCGTCATTTAACATGACCCCGAAGAAAGAACTGACGGCGACTCCATCGCTTAGGGTGCCGACAAATAGATCCAAGTACCCGTCATTGTTTGCATCCGCCAAGGCCACGCCGAGGGGTTGAACCGGCATCACGATCTGGATTTCGGGCTGAAACGTGCCATCTCCATTGCCGTACAGAATCCCCACCGTCTTAGAGTCGGTTTCGGCTACGACCAGGTCGAGTTTGTGATCTCCATTCAAGTCTCCCGCCGCCACTGACAACGGAGATTGGCCGAGTAGAGGGATGATGACGGGAAGCTGGGCAGTTCCGTCGCCGTTTCCGAGGTAGAGACACAGAGAATTGTCCCCTGCATTCGCGATAACCCAGTCAAGTTTGCCATCGCCGTTGAAGTCTCCGGTGGCAATTCCCGACGGCAACGCGCCCGCTGGCAAGGAAGGGCGCAAAAAAATACCGGGATAGAACGCTGGGGGCGTGGAAGCGTATGGTTCTCCCGCGTTCAAGACTGATGCCTGGTGTTCTAGTGAACTCCAGATCGAAGCACGAAGCGACTTGGCGTGACGGGAATTAGCCAATTCTTTGAAGTATTGAAGCGTCGCAGGCCCATCCTGAGCGGCTTTGCGCCAGCCCATGAACGGCTTCGCATGTCCGGGACGAGCTGAGGGCGTTTCTTTGCTCGCTGTCGAAGGAGTGAGAAACGGTTTGCGAAAACTCATTTGGGTGCGATACGACTCTTGGGCAACCGAGAGCAATGGCAATCCTGCAGAAGCAGGGCACAGCAGCAACACGCTGAAAAGAATTCTGCGGAGGCAATGGCATGTCTGCATGGTGTTCCTTCTTGAAGGAGCTGGAACGGGGCGGGTATTGTGATGTGTGAACAAAGTACTCTCTGAACGTGAGTCCATAATTGCGAGCTCGGCTTCGGGGTGACCTAGCCCGAGTTTACAGCCCCCAGAGAGCGAATACGAGTCTAAGCCGCTACTGGTGCGGTCGCGGTCTATGTAGGGTTGTATGACCTACGAGCTGCGATAGACCCAATGTAACCTCGTTACATTCTGATCGCCTGGTTAGCACCGCTCCGTTTCGTCTTCTTGAATGTCGCTGATTTAAAAGGCATCCGCGCCGGATAGCATTTGCGGTAGGGACACGCGCTTGCAATCTACGTCCTATCTAGATAATATATAGAAATGCTTCGCTTCGAGTGGGACGAGAGGAAAAATAGGGGCAATCGGACGAAGCATGGAGTGTGGTTTGAAGAAGCTCAGAGCGCCTTCCGCGATCCGAATGCGCGCCTCTTCCATGATCCAGAACACTCCGAGGAAGAGGATCGGTTTATCCTCATCGGAGTGGGTTCAACGGCAAGACCTCTGGTCGTCGTTCACTGCTATAAGGAATCTGATTCAGTGATTCGGATCATTTCCGCGCGGAAGGCAACCAAGAAGGAGTGTATATTTTATGAAGAAGGAATATGATTTTTCCAAGATGAAAGCACTCAAGAACCCGTACGCGGGCAAGAAACAAGCCGTGGGAATCAACTTGAGTCCGGCAGTCGTGGACTATTTCAAGGGGCTGGCGGATGAGACAGGACTTCCTTATCAGAAGTTAATCGACCTTTATCTTCTCGACTGCGCGAAAAAGCGCAAGAAACTGACGATGAAGTGGGTAGCGTAGAGTCTTAAAGGTGAAATTCGTCTTCTGCAGTTGGATTACTCGCGTCCAGGATCTGCTGGAAAAGTAGAGGTCACCATTATGTGGTTGATGACCTATGCCTGCCAGAAACTCCGTCCGCATTGAAATCGTTGATGTTGCTTCGCAGTCCCATTTTTGTCCTATTCGTTTCCTTCCTGGGCAAGTTTATTTGGCACAGTCCTAACGATTTAGCGAACGATGGGGATGCGGAACGGCGGCAAGTGGTTTAGAATCAATGTAGTTTTTGTGGGCGTGTAGCTCAGCTGGGAGAGCACCTGCTTTGCAAGCAGGGGGTCAGGGGTTCAAATCCCCTCACGTCCACCAACTTTGTCTCTGATTGCAAGGCACTTACCAAATTCATCTTTGCCCCAACCCCTCAGTTTTGCCCCCAACTGTGCACGAACTGTGCACGAACCCGGTTATTGCAGTGCGACTGTGCACATTGGAGCTGCCAACAGAACGTCAGCGGCCACCGGTGCTATTTCGTTGGCTCGACGGTTTAGCTTTTCCAGAGCTTCGCGCTTCATCTGCAACTTCATTTGGGAATACTTCTTGAAGACTTGCGCGTCGCTCTGGCGAAGCATTTGAGTCACCCACTCATCGGCTACGCCTCCGGCACTCAGCCTAGTGGCATACGTGGAACGAAGGTCCTAAATCCGAAAGTAAGGAATCTTTGCCCGTCGAAGAGTTTTCCGCCAAACGGTTTTGAACGTCGTCTGATGCCCGCTCGGAATCCGATCGCTCGGAAACAGAAACGGCCCTTCACCGGAAATCGCCATCTGACTTTTGAATGCTTCAATGGCGAGCGAAGTGAGAGGAACTTCGGCGATACCGTTCGGAGTCTTCGAATCCGGTATCCAGACCACCGCATTTTGCAGATTCACCTGGTCCTTCCTTATCGGAGTCAGTTCCTTGTAGATCCGCAACCCGGTCTCCGTAATGATGCGAATTACGTTCCGTAAATACTGCGGACCGTGGGATTCAATCCTTTGCTGCTCAGACCATACAACGTAGTGGGGTCTGAACAGTCCTTTCACGGCAACCGGGAACTCAGCACCCGAACACGGATTCGCTGCTAGGAGCTTCTTGCAAACCGCCACGTTGAGCATACGTCGGAGAACTCTGAACTCCTGATGTATCGTGGTGGACTTGATTGCTCCTAGTTGCTTGTATCCGAGCTTGGCCTTGATGCGGACTCGCTGTCGAAGACGTTCGCGAAGATAAAGGTCGATCGAATCCGCGGTGATGTCACCCAATCGGCCTGCACCAAACGCAGCCTTGAGGTGTTTTGTGCACCGCTCGTTCGCTTCGTGTGTTTTCTCAGCGTGCACGGGCGGCTTGGAATAGTTCTCCAAGAAGAAATCCGCCCATTGCCCGAAAGTCAAGGCTTCGCCCTTTCGTACGACTTCAAGGAGATTGTCATCTTTCGCCTGAAGTCTTTCTCTGAGTCTCTTATTTGCTTCCTGCCAATCAGCGGTCTGGCTTGACTCTCTTCGGACAATGTCCTTGCGGTCCCGATAGCGAATCCACCAAATTTCGGTGCCAGTCCGTCGATAGACCACTCCATCGTACTTGCGTGCTCTAGAGCGCGAAAACCAACTGCAGGAGCCAATCGCAGTTGCCGTCGAGAGGTACGCCACCTTCATCCAGAGCACGCCGGATCACGTCGTGAACTCCGTATTGAAGATCGTGATTCGGAGAGATGTGGAGTTCCGCCGCTGGCGCAAGCAGACACGGGCTGACAGGAAGGACGGCCACGTCGCGCTTGACACCGACCAACAGATTTCGACACCCAAAGAGGAATACCCGTTAACCGTCCGAGAAGCAGCCAAATATCTTGGCGTCAGCCCCCAAACTGTATATCTTTGGGTTGAGCGAAAGCAGATTCCTCATCTCCGCGTAATGAGTCGGAACATCCGGTTTCTCAAATCGGAACTCGAAACATTCCGCGCATCCTTCAAACAGGAGATTCCCCAAATTGCTGAAAACATTGGAAACCAAGAGAGAGGAAGGAGTTATTAGAGAGGACTCCCGTGCTTTGCAAAGCATTTACTGTGATTCTTACCTGGGTTCAGTGGCGACTCAATGTTTGAACATCGTGGAAAGCTCTCAGCCTGTCTATTCCGGGATAATTCCGGGACGATTGACTAGTTTGCTTCACGTCTTACTTGCGACCGAGCTTCCCACCCGCTCATGTGCTAAAAGGAAATCATGAGCCCATACGTTCAGATCTCCTAGTTTTGCCCGGAGTCGTTTCATGTTCTCTGCTTCAGACGTCGCCAATTTTCTAGCTTGCCATCACCTACTGACGCTCGACCTCGCCCAAGCAGCCGGACAAATCGAAAAACCTTTTTTCCACGATCCTGGAATCGAGCTTCTGCGGGAACTGGGTGGTCGGCATGAGCGATCATACCTCGGCCATTTGGCTGAGGCCCAAGGCCTCGAAATCGTCAAGATTCCCACGAGTATGCCATGGGCGGAGGCTACTGCCCATACGGTCAATGTGCTCCGCCGTGGTGCCAGCGTGATCTACCAAGCGACCTTTCAAAATGGGCCTTGGCATGGCCGATCTGACTTTCTCATCCGAGTTCCCAAACCTAGCCTACTCGGCGCATGGTCGTACGAACCGCTGGAAACGAAACTGGCACGATCAACAAAGGCGGGGGCACTAATCCAACTCTGCTTCTATGCAGACCTCCTCCACCAGGTGCAAGGAGTTCAACCCGATTGGGTGCACACAGTCCTTGGAAACGGGATGGAGGCCGAGAAATATCACTTGGAGCAGTACATCGCTTATTTCCGCAAGATCAAGGGAGACTTCGCCAGAGCGTTCAACCAGCCGCCGAATAGTTATCCTGAACCAACCGAACACTGTGACGTCTGCTCGTGGTTGCCAATCTGTGACAAACGTCGCCATAGTGACGATCACCTATCGCTGGTACCGGGCACAACGCGAAATCAGCGCAAGGTCCTGTTCGCTCATGGCGTCACCACAGTTGCCAGTTTGGCGCGGCTTGATTTGGAACACAAACCGAAGATCGATGGCATCGGAAGCACGGCCCTTGTCCGAATTAACAAACAGGCACGATTACAGGTCGCAGGGCGGGACCAAGGCCATCTTGTTTACGAGTTGTTGGAACCCACGGAACCCGATACAGGCTTGGCCGCACTGCCAGCCCCGTCCCTCGGGGATATTTTTCTTGACCTGGAGGGAGACCCGTACGCATCCGAGACAGGCCTGGAGTACTTGATTGGCGTACTGACATTGTCTGAGGACGCAGGCGGAGAACCTTCGTATCAAGCGCTCTGGTCACTCGACAGGGCAGCCGAAAAGGAAGCGTTCCGAACCTTAATCGAGAGGGTGATGGAAAGGTGGCGGCGTCATCCCGGCATGCACATCTATCATTACGCGGCTTACGAGCCGACTCAAATCAAGCGGATGGCAGGGCAGCACGGCGTTTGCATCGATGAGGTTGATCAACTGCTGAAGGCGCGTCTCTTCGTCGACCTCTACAGGGTCGTGAGGCAAGGGATGAGAGCGTCAGTTGAAAGCTATTCCATCAAGAAAATGGAACGGCTCTATGACTTCAGGCGAGTTGCACCAGCAAGGGATTCCGTCCTGGCCCTCCAGGCGTTTGCGGCCGCGCTCGCATTGGGGAACCCGCAGGATGTTTCGGCAGAGATTCTTCGGTCCATCGAGTCGTACAATCGGGACGATTGTTTTTCGGCGTGGAGGCTTCGAGCATGGCTCGAAGACCGGAGGCGCGAGCTAGAGGCAAGAACGAGCGCGGTGTTGCCGCGACCTACATTGAAACAAGAAGACAAGGCCGAAGAGCTTGGGTCACAAATCCAGCAGGTCCGCGCCGCCATGGATCGTCTGATCTCCCCCCTGCCACTCGATGAAACAGAATGGAGTGCTGCGCAACGAGCTTTGTGGCTGCTTGCTCAGCTGTTGGAATACCACCGTCGTGAGGATAAATCCGCCTGGTGGGAATATTTTAGGCAATGCGACCTGACAGACGACGAGTTGGTAGAAGATACGAATGCTTTGGGGCGTCTTAGCTATGTCGGGCCAATCGGGCAGGTCAAGAGGTCGATCGTCCACCGATATAGTTTCCCGCCCCAAGATCATGCCACTGACCGGGCACTAGAGGTCCATGACCCTAAGACACGAGCCAGTGCTGGAACGCTTGTTGCTATTGATGACCTTAAGGGAACCATCGATATTAAAAGGGGCATCGGTTCGCGTGTTCCACACCCTGCAGCCCTCATTCTAAAGAATATTCTCGGTTCAGAGGCGCAGCGTGACAGTCTCATGCGCCTAGGTTTGTGGGTTGCTGAAAACGGAATTTCTGGCCCTGGTCCTTTTCAAGCGGCACGAGACCTTCTGCTTCGACATCCTCCGCGAGTGTCGCTCGCCAACATGGAAAGCCTGTTTGATGAACGCGAGCGAATGACGGGAATGGCCAGGCAGATGATGCGCTCGCTTTGCGTTCAGCCGTCGGTGCTCCCCTTACAAGGACCGCCAGGGTCTGGAAAGACTTACACGGGAGCCAGAATGATTACGGAACTCGTCCGAGGCGGCCAACGAGTCGGAATCACGGCTGTGAGTCACAAGGTCATCAGCAAGCTCTTGCAGCAAGCCTGCGAGGCTGCACGGAATGCGAAGCTGCCCTTACAGGCGGTACAGAAAACGAACGATGATGATGGCTGCGTGGATTCGACGGTGACGCAGCTAAACGAGAACAAGGAAGTCCTGGACGCGCTGAGGTCTAATGCCGTCCAGGTCGCAGCGGGAACGCCGTGGCTTTGGGCACGAAACGACATGGCTAATTCGGTTAACGTGCTCTTCGTCGACGAGGCGGGGCAAATGTCCCTTGCTGACGTACTCGCAATTTCCCAGGCTGCAACCAGTGTAGTCTTGCTAGGGGATCCCCAGCAGCTAAACCAACCTCAGCAAGGGGTTCATCCGCCCGGTGTCGATGTATCGGCTTTAGCTCATCTGCTCAACGGACGGGCGACGATCGATCCCGAGAACGGCCTCTTTCTGAAGGAAACGTGGCGTTTGCATCCTGATATATGCGCGTTCACATCGGAACTTTTTTATGACGCTCGACTCGCTGCCCGCCCCGAGAATCGAAATCAACGACTCAACACGAACGGTTCTCTTGACGGTACAGGCCTACGTTACATCCCCGTCCAACACTCAGGAAACCAAAGCGACTCTCCTGAGGAGGTAGAGAAGATCAAGGACCTTATAAATGGTTTGTTGGCAGGTGGAACGACTTGGACAACCAAAACGGGCAAAAAACTCGATCTGAAGTTGGAAGATATTCTGGTCGTAGCTCCCTATAATGCGCAAGTTGTGGCTCTAGCGCAAAGACTTCCCGTCGGCGCTCGCGTCGGTACAGTCGATAAATTCCAGGGGCAAGAGGCTCCCGTGGTTTTCTACTCGATGACGACCTCGACACCCGAAGATGCTCCGCGAGGCATGGAATTTCTGTACAGCTTGAATCGGCTGAACGTTGCTGTCTCGCGAGCACAGTGCGTCGCTGTAATCGTCGCGAGTCCCGCCTTGTTTCAGGTGGAATGTAAAACTCCGCGGCAAATCCAGCTTGCCAACGCGCTTTGCCGCTATCTTGAAATGGCTCGCTCGGATTAGGGACAATCATCCATGGTGCCAGAAGCGGGCGTTCAGATTTTGCGTGTTAGCCAGTACAGTTGGATTGGCGCCAAACCTGCATATTAAAACCCCTCTGGGACTAATGCCGGGCGCAACGATTTGGCGAACTACACGGCCTGAGGGACAGCCCTATATATCGAAGGCGGAAATTCAAGCCAAGTCGCTACGTAATCACAGGCATAAACGCTGCTCCGAGTGGTATGATGAGCCAAACAAAGTCAAGGTCGCTAACATGAGCGGTGCAACCGGTAATCTAAAAGATTATGAAGAACGCATCCTACGCGACAGAGGAATCTGTGGAGGCCAACCTGTCTTCAAGGGCACGCGCGTCACCCTGCGCACAGTACTCGCCAGCCTGGCGGGCGGAGATTCCACCGAAGACATTCTTTCCGACTTCCCTAGCCTGAAAGCGGATGACGTTCGAGCCGCCATCCCGTTTGCCGCCGCTTCCGCCGAAGAGGACTTGCCTGTTCCGGCAGTTCCGCACATTTGATGAATATCAAGCTGGACGAGAACTCGTACAGCGTAGGGCAGCGGAAATCATTGCGGCCATCACGCCGGATAAGCCGCAGCCTCCCGAAAGTGGAGGCTAGGCAGGCTTGTCGCACAGAACCCGTGGCTAAACTTGAAGCCAAGAGATAGTGCAATTGGCTTTGTCGCAGTAGATTGTCACAGCTTGTCACAGTAACGGCTGGTAGTATTTGGTGGGGTCCGTAGGACCTGTTCCCACCTCGCGGACTAGGCCCTTCTCAACCAGCAGCTTGAGATCGCGCTGGAGCGTTCTTCTGTTCATCTTCAGTTCTTCTTCACACTCTGCCACGGTCGCCTTACCTGCGGTCAGCAAATAGCCAAGAAGCGCAACGGGTCGCTCTTTCAATCCGTTCTTCCGGGCCTTCGCCAGGATCACGTCCCGGCGCATTACGTGCTCGGCAGTCCTTTGAACATCTCGCATCTGAGCGCCCAAGCCTTCTGTGAAGGATTCAAGCCAACCAGTCATATCCATCCCGCGCTCGCGCACGCCTTGGAGCGCTTTGTAATAAGCAGGCCGGACGCGGTCGTAATACTCGCTGATGGTGAAGAGCCGCTTGAAATCGTAGCCTGTCCTGTAAAGGCAAAGAGTAGAAAGCAAGCGCGCCGTACGTCCGTTGCCATCAACAAAGGGATGAATGTGGACGAGTTGAAACTGCGCGATTCCCGCCACGATGACTGGATTTATTTGAGTCTCCCATTGCAACCATGCGACAAAATCAGTCATCATCTGTGGGACTTCGAGCGGCGGTGGCGGCGTGTACGTTTTCAAAAATCTTTATCAATGTGAACGCGGAAACCGCTGTGCAGAAAGTAGTGAGCTAATTCGTGTGCAATCGTGAATCGTTGGCGATGTGGATGGTGAGACGAATTCACTCCGATATAGGCTTCGTCTTCATTTCGAATCAGAGCGCCTGAGAGGTCACCGTCGAACGGAGCAAGTCGAACGTCCAATCCGTGGTCCTCGGCTATCCTCTCAACGGGAACCGGGGGCTTCGTTACTCGACTTTTCTTTAAGATTCCTGTAGCCGGATCGCGGCGCACGTACACCTCGGAACCCTCGAACCGATAATCCGAGGGAAGGCGAACCGCTCGGATGCGGCCGTTGCGGAACAAGTTTGGCGGTACGGGCCATAACACCTCCTTACGGTATATACCATGATATATCACTGATCGCAATCCATCAAGATAGGAGGATAGGGGCGAGTGACGGATGCCCAGAGATCCGCATTTCGAGGTGTCCCTCGCCAAAATTAAGAGCGCATTTTTAAAAATCAAAAACATAACATGACATCACATGTAAAAAGGTCATCTGCCGTAATTCTAATCTCGGTACAACTTGGGGACATTTCGAGAGCGAGAATTTTGTAGAGTCTTAAGGGTGAAATCCGTCTTGCGCAGCTGGATTACTCGCGTCCAGGATCCGCTGGAAAAGTAGAGGTCACCATTATGTGGTGATGACCTGTGCCTGTCAGAAACTCCGTCCGCATTGAAATCATTGATGCCGCTTCGCTCCTGCTGGCAAGCTTCGCAGCCCCGTTTTTATTCGTTTCCTTCCTGGGCACTCTCCGCTCCTGGTTCTAAAACCAGGTCGACTCGGTGCCGATGCGCGAATAGCGGCAGGTTTGGTATCCTCACCTTATGGAAAACCGTTCTTTGGGCGACGTGGGTGGGACGCCGGGTGGCCTCGGTCATTTCCTGATCGGATGCGTCATGGCTTGCCTAGGGGGATATTTTCTGGCGAATCAGGTCAGCGTGGTGGGCTCGTACTGGAGTTTTTACGGCGCAAACACGTTTG
>QHZC01000544.1 GCA_003224515.1 Acidobacteriota bacterium | reverse complement strand
CCTGCAGCTCGCAGAGCTCACCCGGGCGCGCCTGCATATCGCACATCTTTCCGCGAAGGCCTCGCTGGAGCAGGTGCGCTGGGCGAAGTCGCGCGGGCTGCCCGTCACTTGCGAAGTCACGCCGCACCATTTCACGCTGATCGACGAAGACGTTGAGTACGACTCGAAATTTAAGATGAATCCGCCGCTGGCCGCACGAGAAGACCGTGAAGCGTTGCTCACGGGGCTCGCCGACGGCACCGTGGACGCCATTGCAACCGATCATGCTCCGCACGAGCCGGCGCTGAAAGACGTGGAGTTCGATCGCGCTCCGTTTGGGATTCTTGGGTTCGAAACGGCGCTGGCACTGGCACTCGAACAACTGGTACGGAGCGGACGGCTTTCGTTGATGCGCATGGTGGAACTTTTTACGACCGGTCCGGCGCGTGTTCTCGGCATCGAACGAGAGATCGCCCCGGGCCGGCCCGCGGACTTGACCATTTTCTCGACCGATCATGCCTGGACCTACGAGGTTAAAAAATCCCCGAGCAAGTCGCGCAACTCTCCCTTCGATAGCCGCGGCTTCAAGGGCGCACCCTTCGCCACGATCGTCACAGGGAAGGTGGTCTATCAGCGGTAGATTTAGGCGCGCTAAGATTCGAGCTCTTTCGTCCGGCTGTTCTGATTGAAGGATTGAAGGACGGGCTGCCTTTTCTGTAGCATCCGCAGGATCCAGAATCCCGCGGCGCCCGCAGCCAAATGTTTGAGCGTGTGTCCGCTCAAGAAGTTTCCCAACGAAAAAATTCGGCGATCTGCTGCTTCACATATTTTTGCGAGCAAGTAAAGCCCAGCCACGACAAGGAGGTCCGATCCCCGCGTGTAGCGTGGCGGCAATAGCAGCGCGGCCAGCAGCGCGAGCAAGGCGTAGAGTTGTACGGCCGCGTAGAAGCGCAGGTCCCCGGCACCTTGTTTTTCAGACAAGTGCCACTGCATCACGCTTCCGACACCGACCGCGATCAGCACAGGTAGCAGCCAAAGTCCAAGCTTTACGTTGACGCGCTCCGCGATGATGGCCGCCACCAGCGGCATGAAAACAGCGGTCATCGGGAGCCGGTCCCACACCAGTCGCGCATTGTCGGGAGCCAGGTGATAGTACGCGGACCCGCACGCCGTCAGCAGAAGACCGAGAAAGATGAAAACGTACGGCCAGCGCTCGCTTCGATCGATGAATCGTTCCTGGCTGGAGGTCCGGCACAAAAATGCCAAACCGCAAAATCCAACCACAAGGAACAAGATATTGGAAGCAACGTCGCCAAAGTTCGGGATGCCAAGCCAACTTCGCTGATCGGCGAAGTGATGGTAGGAAAGCGGCTGCGGCGTTCGTGGGGTCAGGAAAGCCGCGGTTCCAACGACCACAGCAATTAGAAGGAATAGCCAAATGCCCCCGCGCTTTAAAAGCATCCAGCGTCTGGCGCTCAGCTCAGTGCGCGGTGGGTTCGGCGGCGGGGTGCATGCCGTGTTGGGGGACTTCGTGAATGCCGCGGGCGGGGGGCTCGATGCGCTGGCGGTAGAAATGATCGAGTGGAACACGGCCTTTGCCGATGGGGTAGCCCTTTTCAATAGCTTTGGTGACATAGGCTTTGGAAAGTGTGGCGGCTTCCAGCAACCCCCGTCCCGCTGCCAACTGCGCGGTCAGCGCGGAAGCAAAAGTACAACCGCTGCCGTGCAAATGATCTTCGTTGGTCCTTTCGCCGGCCAGCGTCACCATCTCCGCGCCATCGAAGAGCACGTCGACGGCGCGCTCCATGTGGCCGCCCTTGACGATCACGGCGCGGGCCCCCATCTCGATGATTTTGCGCGCGGCGCCTTCCATGTCCGCCACATCCTTGATGCTAAGCCCGGTAAGAACCTCGGCTTCCGGCACATTCGGGGTGATGACCCTCGCGCGTTTCAGCAGTTCCGCGGCGACGAACTTGATTCCGCTGGCATCGAGGAGTTCCGCGCCGCTCGAGGATTTCATGACCGGATCGTGCACGATGTGCGCAAATTCGTGAGCATCGAGGAATTCCGCGACCACCACCGCGTTGCCGCGGTTGCCGAGCATTCCGATTTTCACAGCGGCGATATCACAATCCTTCACGAGCGCATCTAGTTGCGCGCGCAATTCTGCGCTGGGCGTATTGTGAACGGATTCGACGCCCTGGGTGTTCTGGACGGTGAGAGAAGTTATCGCGGCGACACCGTAGCATCCGTGCGCGGCGAAAGTTTTCAAATCGGCGGCGGTGCCCGCGCCACAGGAAGGATCGAATCCCGCGATCGTTAGCAGGATGGGCGGCGCTGGGTGGCCATGTCCGTTCGTGCTCATCGTTGTTTCCTACTCCAACCACGAAAATAGCCGGTCGCGTCAGCGAGACGGACCGGCAAGTGTCAATGTACGCGCGCGGAATCTTGGGCGCAACAAGAATTTGAAAAATATTAGGGAACCTCCACGCTCGTCAGGGGAACAAGCCGCGGATGAGCGTGGCTTCGGAGACGCGGCTGACGGCGAGGATCATGGTGCCGGCGCGCGGCGGGACGTGGTGCTTGCGCATGGTGTCCACCATTTCGTGGAAGGCGCGCACCATGATCTTCTGCAAGCGCGCGTTTACTTCCTCGATGTCCCACATGAGGCCTTCCTGGTTCTGCACCCACTCGAAGTAGCTCACGGTGACGCCGCCGGCATTGGCGAGAATATCCGGGAGCACGATGATTCCCCGCCGCGCGAGAATTTCATCGGCGTGCGGGGTGGTAGGGCCGTTGGCGGCTTCCGCGACGATGCGGGCCTTCACCGCTTCGGCATTGTGGAGGGTGATGACATTTTCGAGCGCCGCGGGAATGAGGATGTCGCACTTCATCGTTAGCAACTCATCGTTGGTGATGCGCGAAGCGCCGGGCATGCCGACAACCGTTCCGGAACGCTCCTTGTAGCGAATGGCTTTGATGGGATCGATGCCGCGGGAATTGGTGACGCCGCCGCGGGTGTCGCTGAGGTCCACGATTTTTGCCTTCTTCTCGGCGAACAGGCGGGCTGCTGTGGCGCCCGCGTTGCCGAATCCCTGAACCGCAACGGTCGCGCCGCGAAGCGAAATCTTCTTCAACTTGCAGGCTTCCTCAACCACGTAGAGCAGCCCGCGCGCGGTGGCTTCGCCGCGTCCCTCGGAACCGCCGATCGACACCGGCTTGCCAGTGACCACGCCGTGCGCGGAATGGCCCACGGTCATGGCGTAGGTGTCCATGATCCAGGCCATGGTCTGCGCATCCGTGTAAACATCCGGCGCGGGAATGTCCTGGGAGGGACCGATGATCGGCAGAATCTCGCTGGCATAGCGGCGCGTCATGCGTTCGAGCTCGCTCTTAGACATTCGCTTGGGGTCGCAGATCACACCGCCCTTGGCGCCGCCAAAGGGAACGTTCACGGTGGCGGTCTTCCAGGTCATCCACGCCGCCAGGGCCTTCACTTCATCCAGGGTGACGTTGGGATGGAAGCGGATGCCGCCCTTGCCTGGCCCGCGCGACACGTTGTGCTGCACGCGGTAGCCGGTGAACACCTTCACCTGGCCGTTGTCCATCTTCGTCGGCAAGGAAACTTCCAGCACGC
>QHZC01000088.1:14299-31990 GCA_003224515.1 Acidobacteriota bacterium | reverse complement strand
GTGACCACCTTGCCCGTCTCGGTATCGAACACAAAGAAGGTGGGCGGCTTTCGCGTGGCGATAAAGACCCGATGGTTCGGCTCATCGAGAGCCAGCGCGTTTGCCGTTTGGGCCTCGGGTATCGGCCATGTTGCAATCACTCTGCGCGCCTCGAGGTCCACAACGCCAACCTCATTTGTTCCCGTAAGATTTACGTACATTGTTTTGCCAGCTTTGTCTATGGCCATCGCTTCGGAGTGACTGCCGGGAAGCGCGATGTCTCCGATGTGCTTGAACGTCTTGGTGTCAATGATATTAAGGGCGTGAGTCTTCGCGCCCGGTTCGTCGCTACCGCTCTCCACATAGTAATGACCGTTCACGGGATTGAATACTGCGCCGTCCACGCCTGGGGGAAGCTTGATGGTGCTGAGGATTTTGTAATTTTTCCCGTTCACCAACTCGACCATCCCGAAATCATCGCCGTCCGTCACGATCAACTTGTTGACATCTGGCAGAAAGAGCGCGGCATGTGGCTGGCCGAATCCGGTGATGCTGTGGAGACGCTTGCCATCGAGATCGAATACCTCGACGGTTTTGTGATCCTCGGCAGTGAGAAAAAGGCGCTTGCCTTTGAGATCTAGCGCGAAATGGTCAAAATCGCCCGAGAAACCTGGCAATGGCGTGGTGGCCACTAACTTCAGGGGCAGTTTTTCCTGGGCGCCAGCGGGCCGAGCCAGAACAAGCATGATCGAGAGTAAGCCAACTGATCTCTTCACTGTGTGTCTCCTTCAGAAGAAATCCGGTCGCCGGGCGAAGAAAACGTGCCAGCCCTCGAAGCTCTTGGCGCCACTTGGGCAGCCAGCAAACGCGCTCGAGATTATGTTTGGTAATTCTCCGGAGTCACTTTTGATGGCAAATTGAATTTGCCTCGCCACCCTGACCGCCGGGCCACCACGGGACAGAGCATAAATCAGTGTCGTCGAGCGCGACCTTAATACAAGATTAATTTCTGTTCAGGCTGAACAAACATTCAGGATTCTTTCTTCGAAAAAAATAAGCAAAAACTGCAAACTTGCCCTGAATTCATTGTTTGCAGGCGCCATGAGCGGTTGACCGTAAAGACCAAGAAACGTAGCATCCGCCAGTCCGGAATTATAAGACTTTGTCGGCCACGAGAAGATCGCATTCTGCAGTCCATCGGAAAGGAAACTGCTTCGATTGCAGCTGACTTCTTCATCGCTTGAGCCAGGACTAATCCAAGAGCCAATCGCAGCTCCCACTTGGGTGCGTTGGCGTGTGGTAGCGCTGCTGGCATTTCTTGCGGGCCTTACATATTTCGATCGTTTGAACCTGGGTATCGTTGGCAAAAATATCCAAGAGGAGTTCAAATTCTCAACGCAGACCATGGGCTGGATTTTGGGCGCCTTCAGCTTGGGTTACGCATGGTTTCACATTCCTTGCGGATGGCTGGCCGACCGATGGGGACCACGGCGAGTCCTGACGGGAGCCGTGTTGTGGTTCTCCATATTTACGGCGCTCACTGCAATTGTGCCTGACCTGGCGAAACTGAAATGGCTTGGTTTAGCGTGGGCAATGGCGATCACGCGCTTCCTGATGGGCGTCGGGGAGTCCGCGGCGATGCCCGTTGGGAACAAAATGGTGGGTCATTGGCTCGGGCCCAAGGAGCGCGCTTTTGGTACTAGCGTTTTTCTTGCGGGCGTCGGTGCGGGAGGAATTCTTGCACCGGTGTTGATAACGTGGATGGCCAGAGAGTGGGGGTGGAGGATGCCATTCCTCGCCTCAGGAACCGTCGGACTGTTGTCGGCGTATATCTGTTATTCTTATGTGACAGACCGGCCAAGCGAAAATCCCGGCGTAAACGCAGCTGAAATCGCCATCATATCGGGCAGTACCCCGAGTGAATCGGATTCCCTGCGGCATTTGCCCAAAACAAAGGTGCCATGGCGCAAGCTTTTTTCTGCTCCATCGATCTGGGGATTGATGATCAGCCACTTCTGCCTGGTGTACCCGGTCTACATATTCTTTACTTGGTTTTTCATTTATTTGGTGAAAGTCCGCGGCATGACGGTGTCAAAGGCAAGTTTTTGGGGTTCCGCGCCTTTCGTTGCCAATATCGTTTTGGTGCCCATGTGGGGCTGGCTCTCCGATCGCGCCGCGGAAAAAATCGGCAAGTGTCGGGGGCGCCGGGCCACGGCGTGGCTGGGCATAGCGTGCTCTGCTCTGTTGCTGTGGTCCGGCAGCCACACTTCGAGCAATCCGCTAGCTTTGTTGCAACTCACGATTGCCGCCGGATTCAATTTCGCCGCGTCAGCGGTTCTATGGACTACGTGTAATGATGTTTCGAAGCAATTCTCGGGGTCCGTTTCGGGCATCATGACTACCTTTGGCAGCCTTGGAGGCTGGGCCTCGCCGGTGATAACAGCCGCAATTGCCACAAAGCTCGGTTGGGGCCGTGCCTTGGACTTTGCCGCGCTCATGACCGCGATCAGCGGCTTGGCTTGGTTCTTTGTAGATGCAGGCGAGACCATTGAGTAAAGCGAGCCGGTCGCTGCATCCCCAGTCTGAGGCATGAATTCAGGAGAGATCTTGTCGGAAAAATTAAAAGCGCTGGCTGCGACGGGAAACTTGAGCACTGGTTTTGAAGAGGAGAGCCTTGTTCGAGCGGTGCAACAGGGAGCCGGCTTTGTGGGTTGTGACGCCGGAACTACCGACTCCGGTCCGTATTACCTGGGCTCCGGAAATCCTCGTGGACCTCGTGAAGGGACGAAGCGAAATCTTCACATCATGATTCGTGAAGCTTTGCGGGCCGGCATCCCCGTCATCGTAGGCTCAGCCGGACACGCCGGGGGTAGGCCCCATCTCGAATGGACCATCGAGATTATCAAGGAACTGGCGCGGGAGAACGGGTGGCACTTCAAGCTTGCAGCCATCGACAGCGAGATAACCAAAGAAGACTTACTTGATGCATTTCGCAGAGGCGAAGTCACCCCCTTGTATCCGGCTCCTGATCTAAACGAGGGCACCCTTCGACAGGCGGAGCGATTCGTAGCGATGATGGGAATCGAGCCGATCCAGGCAGCGCTAAGCTCGGGCGCCCAAGTGGTCGTTGCGGGACGTTGCAGCGACGTCGCAATTTATGCAGCCGGGAAAATCCTAGAGTGTGGGGCAGCCAGCGCTGCTCAGCGCTTGTATCCGGATTGCATGGCCGCGGAGTTGGACCAAGAGGGATTCACTGTCGAACCACCTAATCCGGCCCTGCGGTGCACTCCGCAAAGTGTGGCTGCTCACACTTTGTATGAAAATGCCGATCCCTACTACCTCGTGGAGTCGGGAGGCACGCTTGATACCACGGCAGTGCAATATGAAGCCCTAAGCGACCGAGCCGTGCGTGTGCGCGGAAGCCGATTTGTCGCTTCTGAAAAATATACCGTCCGCATCGAAGGAGCTGCCTTGGCAGGCTTTCGCTCCATCGTGGTCGCCGGGATACGGGATCCCTTGCTCTTGCGGCAGCTTGATAAATTTCTGAGCAGCCTGCGAGCGGTCATAAACCGAAAGATCGAAAAAAGCTTGAAAATAAGTAGTAATGCTTACACGCTGAGTTTCCGGGTGTACGGGTGGAATGCCTCGCTGGGTCCGCTTGAACCTATTTCGCATGTCGAGGGTCATGAGATTGGACTAATCATTGATGTGGTCGCATCTTCGCAATCGATGGCCGCTGATATCCTGCCCCTGGTGTGGCACACGGGGCTGCATCATGCGATCCCCGAGCACGAGGGATTGATCAGCAATTTTGCTTTTCCATTTTCACCGCCGGGGATTGATGTTGGACCGGTCTACCGTTTCTGTGCAAATCACGTCTGGGAGTTGAAAGACCCGTGCGAACCATTTCGAATGAACATGGAAAATCTATGAAGTTGAGGAACTAAATGCGCGAACTCTGGGAATTTACGAAGCTCATCCGCAGCAAGAATGCCGGGCCCTTCGAGCTAACCTTTGACATCATGTTCAAAGATGCCGATAGCTTCCACCAAGTCATGAAAAGCGGCGCGCTCACCCCGGAGCTGATCGCGCATCTTTACAAGACACAGAGGGAACGGACGCGGTTTTTCGTAATCGAACGGCTCCTGACAGTGAAAATATCAATACCCCGTGCGATCTTCTCCGGGGATGTGATGGATACGGACGTTTACGGAGGACAGTTTCACGGCCCGCTCGTCAGGTTACCCATAGATTTGGGCTGAAGAGCTCGTGGGTTGGCCAGTCAGATCGCGGTGGCATCGAACCAATAATTCCGTCAAAAGATGAACTTAATTGCGAATTGAATTTCTCGTGCGGTTGTCGTTGT
Organism: Acidobacteriota bacterium; assembly: GCA_003224515.1. Lineage (GTDB taxonomy): Bacteria > Acidobacteriota > Terriglobia > Acidiferrales > UBA7541 > Acidiferrum. The sequence continues at coordinate 27,645 of QHZC01000088.1, read as the reverse complement.
TCTCGACAGCAAACCCGCCACCCCAGTATCTGCTCCCGACGAATCGAAAATATCCGTGTTGTCGGGAGTCGTTGGTGGGGCAAAGTTAGCGTGATTGAGGATGTTAAAAATCTCGGCTCGGAACTGCACGTTGAAGTTTTCCGAGATTCTCTTGATGCGGTTATTCTTGAACACCGAGAAGTCCAGGGAGGTGATGCCCGGAGCGATCAAGATGTTGCGGCCGGCGTTACCTCGCAAGTTGAAACACCTTAGATCTCCTGCAGGAAGTGGACCTCCAAAAGTGGGAGGCGCGGGGTCGCAATTCGCTGTCCAGAAAGCCATATCGGGCGCGGTGGGAACGGCCAAGCACTGTGTCTTGATGTAGTTGTTGGGATTGCCGGGATTAGTGAGGCTCTTGCATCCGGGACCGCCAAGCCGATTCGGAAAAGCCCAGTCGTCAGAACTGAGTGTTCCGGTAGGATCGTCCCCAGTACCCCACGTGGGCGTGAACGGCACGCCATCGCTGGCAGTAAAGATCACCCCGAGCTGCCAGCCGTCGCTCAGCCAGTGCGCAGGCCCGCTGAATGATTTGGGCGACGGAACCTCCCAGGTGCCATTCAGGACCAGGGTGCGTCCGATGCTGAAATCGGAGAGCGCGCGGCTCAACTTCGGATCAAACGCAAACTGCAGGCTCGAAATTGAGTTCCCAAACGCGTCGCCTGCAACTGTCGCCGAGCTGGTATCAATACTTTTGCCCCAGGTGAAGGTGCCTTGCATCTGAAAGCCATGGCTCATGCGCTTGGCCAACTGGGTTTCAAGCGCATTGTAGTAAGAGCGTCCTTCGTAAAACATCCCTCGAACCGAGCCATAGTTCTCGTTGTTACGGGAAGGAGAGCTACATTGCGCCGGGTCGCTACCGCTGGGATCGGTTTGACTGCACTGTGGCGTAAAGATATTTCCGAGAACATCCACTTGCGGCCAGAGGTATCCAGCCGAGGTGGCCGTGGGGATGACAAGGCTGGCATCATCTAGGCGATAGGGTTGATGCACACCGCGTGAGCCCACGTAGGCTACCATCGCCGTGAGGTTCGTCATCAGCTGGTACTGGATGTTTAGGTTCCATTGCGTGACGTAGTTGCGCTTGGGATGGGGATCAATATAGGTGGCACGCAATTTGTTCGCCGGAAGGGGTGGAAGATTGTTGAAAAATGTTCCCGTACCCGGATTGTTTATGGACGTGTATTGGAAAAAGGGCGCTGCCAAAGTCGTCAAAAGTGTGAACTGATAAGGGAGTGGCAGCACATCGAATAGCCCTGCGCCGCCGCGGACTGCCATCCTGCCGTTGCGGAAGGGGTCCCATGCAAAACCTAAGCGGGGCTCGAAATTCTTGGTTGTGGGATTGCCAAAAAACGGATCGCCGAGGTGCGGTGTATCGTCTCCCAAGTTTCTCAGAACCGCGAGCTTCCCTGCGGTCTCGGTGGGCACACTGGTCATCTCGTAGCGCAAGCCAAGGTTCAGTGTGACATTGGACTTCCAGCGCCAGTCGTCCTGCAGATATAGACCGAAGATGGTCTGACGAAGGTTACGCGGAGAGAGCGTGCTGGCGATTCCCCCCTGGAACTTACTCGGATCATTCGAGTAGAAATTCTGCAAGCCGCTAAACTTGAAAATTCCATTGGGATCGGAAAGAGCCCTGATATTGAGCAACATACGTTCGACGGTGCCGCCAAATTTGATCGTGTGGGTGCCTTTGTTGAAGAAAGCGTCATCATAAGCTTGGAAGGAATTCCAATGATAGAAGTATGCGGACTCTCCGGCCACACCGCCCAAAAAGGGAGTGAGTCCAGTGACAAATACTTGCGGGGCAGTTCGGCCTGAAAACGTGCCCAGAGCTGCGTCGGCCGCCGCCGGGACCAACGCCTTCAGGCCCTGGTTGTTGTCCACAACCTCATAGTTATAGCCAATACGCACCGTATTGGCGAAGTTGGGTTTAAAGAGATGAGTTTCCTCCACGACGGCGATTTGCCTTGAGCTCTCGCTGCCGAGCAAAACGTTATTGACGCCATCCGGGGCCGTGAAAGGAGTCTTGTCGTACAGATAGGTACCGGACGCATGGTCCTTTTCGGACAATTTGTGATCAAGCCGGGTGGTGAAGAAGTTTTCGTGGACGATCTGCTGACCGGCGAAGCTATATTTTGCGATGTCAGGGTTTGACGTCGCGCCTGCATTGGGCAGGTGGTAAAAGGCGAGGTAAAGTTTGGCCTGATCATCTACACAGACGTTCGATTGCCCGGGCACAATTAATGTTGAACCAGGGGGACACGAAGCCAGCGGAGGACCTCCGTTCGCGAGGATTCCGTTGCGGGCGTCGAGGGAAGGCACCGTGGTCAAAGCGGTGATGCCCTTCGACTGTCGAATGGCTTCGTAGTCCGCGAAGAAAAAAGTGCGGTTCTTGATGATAGGGCCGCCGATGGAGCCCCCAAACTGGTTTCGTTTAAAGGGTGGGATTGTGGGTCCATCGAAGAAATTTCTGGCATCCAACGCACTGTTTCGGAGAAATTCGTAAGCACTTCCGTGCAGACCGTTCGTCCCCGAGCGGGTAATGGCGTTGACGACGCCTCCCGAGGTTTTCCCGTACTCAGCGGAATAGTTGCTAGTGAGTACAGAAAATTCCTGAATCGCATCCACGCCAAGGTTCCCCCCGAGCACGCTGCCCGGTGCCCCATTCGCGTAATCGTTGATGCTCGTGCCATCGAGACGATAGTTATTCTGCTGCGGCCGGGCCCCGGAGATCGTTAACTGCTGTCCAAACCCGCGATTGCCCCGATCCGCACCCACCGCAAAAGTGGGTTGCGTCTGAATCGTATCAACGCCAGGCTGCAAGGCCGCCAAGTCCGTCCAACTGCGGCCATTGAGAGGCAGCTCGCGAACTGTGGTTGCGTTCACGACCGCGCTGATGTCCGAACTGGCCAGCTGCACGGCCGGAGCTTCCGTAGTCACCTCAACAACCATTTTCGCTGCCGACCCTACTGGCAGACTCAAATTAAAGACCTGCTGCGCCCCCACCGTGATGGAGATTCCTCGTCTAACTTCGGTCGCGAATCCTTTGGCGGAGACACTGACCTCGTATTCGCCGGGCAGCAGGTTCGCGGCGATATAGAAACCATCCGAGTTCGTGGTAACCGTCGTGGTGATTCCCGTAGCTGCATTCTTGATGGCAATCTGAGCTTGGGGAATGATCCGACCGGACGGATCGGATATTGTGCCGGAGAGAGAGCCGCCCGCCACTTGAGCGTTGGCTGGAACTGAAAAAGTCATCCCGCACATCACAAGCATTGCTGCCACGCAGCAATGCAAGTACTTCATAGAAAAGAATCGAGAGGACACCTCATCACCTCCACCTTGCGGTTGAGCCTAGTGCAGACGGTCGGATGATGCCTTAACGGAGAATTAATTTCTGTTTAGGTACGGTTTCGAGCGCCGTTTTCTGGGGCTCCGTCATGGGCAAGGTCACGGTGAAGGTTGAACCGACCCCCACTATGCTCTCACATACAATAGTGCCACCTTGGGCGATGGCGATGGCATGGGCAATGGCCAACCCGAGCCCGCCGCTCTGAGCCTCTCCGCTGTTCGAAGGCGAGGCCCGGTAGAATCGATCAAAGATGAACGGTAAATGCTCCGGTGCGATCCCGATGCCTTGATCCTGAAAATGCGTTTGAATTGCGCCGTCCCGGATCCCCAGCGTCACGCGGATGCGCGTGCCATCAGGGGAATACTTGATCGCGTTGTCGAGAAAAATCAAAAACAGTTCGTGCAGGAAGGCCTCGTCTCCGGTCCAGGCCAGTTCCTGGTTCAAATCCCGCACGATGGAGATATTCTTTGCGCGTGCTCGCGAGGCGGCTAGGGCGCAAGCTTCTTCGAGAACTTCGTTGATGTAAAGCGGTTCGCGGACCAAATGGAGTTGCCCGGCATCAGCCATCGAGAGAGTGAACAGACCTTCCACGATGCGGGTCAGTTTCTTGAACTCATCGTCGAATACACAAAGAGTCTGGCGGTATTCCTCCGCGCGTCGGGGCTTAGAAAGCAGCAATTCCGTCTCGCCGTGAAGCACTGCGAGTGGCGTGCGCAGCTCGTGCGAGGCGTCGGTTACAAATTGGCGTAACTGCAGGACGGCCGAATCAACGCTCTGCAAGAGATGATTAAACGTCTGTGCCAATCGCCCAAGCTCATCGTGCGGGGAAGACACCGGCAGCGGTGTCCAAAACCCTTGTCGGTTGGTGACGCGTTTGGCCATCAGCGCAGCGTGCCTGGTCAACTCCTTGATGGGAGCAAGGCTTCTTCCCACGTAAAGCGCTGATATTCCGGCGGTCAGCACCAGGCTTAGAGGCCAAAGCAACAAGGCCACGCCTCCAAAGTTGTCGAGGACCCGGTTGGTGCCGAAAGTCGGGATAGCCACGGCGAAAAGACGTGGCTGCGATCCTTGCTGAAAAGGAATGAGCGCCAGGCGCACGGTTTGGCCATCCGCAAGGGTGGCTATTCCGAACGCCGGCTGTGAGGCGGCCAGGTTCATGCCCTTCAAATTAATGGGCGCAGTCAGATTCTTGGATTGCTGGAGGACATTGCCATTACGGCCCAAGAGCTCAAAAAATTCGCCCGGGAGGTCGAGCCGATTTATGTCTTGTGCGTCCGGTTCCGCGATCATGTCGGAGATGATGGGGCGAGCCGTCTCGAGTAATTGACGATTGAGTTGGTTATGAACCGCATGGGCCAACAGGCCCCAGAAAGCCAGATACGACGCAGCTAGAAGTACCCCGACGACGGTACAGAAAAGTAACATCATCCGCAGACGAAGCGTTCTGACTTTCATGATCCGGGCGTCCCCAGACGGTATCCTACGCCCCGGATCGTGTGGATAAGCTTGACGGAACGATCTTGATCAATCTTCTGGCGAAGCCGATTAATATAAACTTCAACGAGATTTGTTTCGCTGTCGAAGTGGCAGTCCCAGACATGTTCCACGATCTCGCTGCGGGTAATAAGCTCAGGTGCCCGAAGCAAAAGCAGCTCCAGGAGGGCAAACTCTCGGGATGTCAGTGGGATGGTCTCTTTGTCGCGCGTTGCGCGGCGGCGGTGACGGTCGAGCATAAGATCGGCGTAGCGAAGTTTTGCGTTGCTGCTATGGAAGCCCCGGCGAACTAGGGCGCGAACCCGCGCTAGGAGTTCCGCCAGAACAAATGGCTTGGTGAGATAGTCGTCGGCACCTGCATCCAGGCCTTCGACCCGCTGCTCGACCAAACCTCGCGCCGTAAGCATCATCACGGGAGCCTCTATTCCTCGTTGACGCAACTCGCGGCAGACTTCGATCCCGCTGAGGTCGGGCAAGCGCACATCCAGTAGAATGGCGTCGTAGGGAACCTCAACCCCTAATTCAAGCGCCTTCTGACCCGATTCGGCGACATCCACTGCGTAGGTGTTTTCCCTCAAGGCGCGCGCAATAAAGCTGGCGACCTTCCGTTCGTCTTCGACTAAGAGAATCCGCATAACCCCACTCAATATTCTCTCATAAGCAGGGGCCCGGTTGACCGCGCCAGGTCATCGCCGGAATGGCATTCGCGTTTGTTTCCGAACCACGCGCCTTTCACAGTACCTCAAATACCAGTACCGCAGCGCTGGTGGTGCCGTGCTGCGGCACGGCTACAAAGTAGCGCTTCAATTCGGGCACAAGACGCGCTGTTCTCCCCATTGGGCCGGTGGGAACATTCCCAACCAACTTGTAGCTATCAGGGCTGGACTGTTGATAGATATCAACGGCGCCGTCGCAGGCGGCGTAGAGGCGTTTGCTGCCTGCATCGAAGGCAATGTCGTCAACGCCTTGGGTGATTGGCAAGGATGTAACTTCTTTGCCCGTTCGAGTATCGAAAACCGCCACCTGCGCAGTTCGGCAAGCAACGAACAGGCGATGGCTTGCTTCATCGAGGGCCATGGCCACGTTGTTCTTGCATCGCGTCACAGGCCAACTCGCTATCAGTTCGCGCTTCTCGCGGTCCACGACAGACACCTGGTTCTTGGATCTGTTATTTACATACATTCTCGAGGTGGATTTCTCCAGCGCCATGGCTTCGAGAGTCTCTCCGTCAATCTTCAGGTCGGCCAATTTCTTTCCCACCGTCGTATCAACGACGCTCAGCATTGAGAATGTCTGATGAACGTCCCCACCTCCATTGTCAATGTAAAGGTACTTTGTCGCAGGATCGTACCCAATGGAATCCGCGTCTTCTAGGAGCTTTACACTGGACACCAGGCTGTACGTCGTGCCTTCGAAGATCTTCAAGTCTCCGGCATCGCCGTCGGTCACGTAAATGCGGTTCAAATCCTCCCGAAACAGCACCGCGTGTGGCTTGCCGATTCCATCTATGGTGTGAATCAGTTTGCCCGTCTGCAGGTCAAACACAACGACTGCATGGTAGCCTTCCGGGGTCGCAAACAGGCGCCCGCCTTTCAGGTCGATTCCGAAATGATCAAAGTTTCCCTTGACGTCCGCAGGCAACTCATAAGTTCCGACCAGCTTGATCGGCGCAGCCACCTGGCACTGGGCCTGAACTCCGAATAACGCGAGAGTCGCGACAAGAATTAAAGAGGGTCTCTTCATTTTCTCTCCACGAGGTGGAATGCTTCTTACGGGAAAGGCGAGAGCATAATTCATTCATTGTCGTTCGGACTTAAAACAATATTAATTTCTGTTTAACTCAAAAACGGTCGGTGACGAGCTCCTACCTGAAAACAGGCGCATTAGTACGGTTGTAGGCGGCACCCGCGCGGACTGCCGTGCGGACCGCCGTTGACTCATTTGGAGCAGTGACGTAGCATCCGCCGAGCCGCATGCCGATTTTTCAGTTTCGCTAGTGGTCTCTTCGTTGCGATTCTCAAGTTGGCAAGTGCGATGGTGTTGGAAAGCGGAATGAATTGACGGATCAGCATGCAACGCGCGTTCGATGGCGCATCCTTGCGATCCTTATCTTCCTCATGCTGGCTACTGCCTTTGGCCGGTTGAATCTTGCCATCGCAGGAAAGTTCCTTCAGGAAGAGTTTCATTTCACCAATGAAGTGATGGGATGGATACTCGGAGCCTTCGCATTTGGTTATGCGCTTTTTCAGATACCCTCGGGATGGGCGGGCGATCGTTACGGTCCCCGTCGAACGCTTACGCTGGCGATTTTGTGGTGGTCTACGCTGACGATTCTGATGACTCTGGTGCCTCTGGCCGTTGGCAAGAGTTCCTGGTGGCGTCTCGCGTGGGCCTTTGTCGCGGTGCGATTCTTGACGGGAGTGGGCGAAGCCGCGAGCTACCCCAATGCCAACAAAATCGTCGCCAACTGGATGCCCGCGGGGCAACGGGGTATGGGCAGCAGCCTGTTGCTTGGCGGCGTTGGTGCCGGCGGGGTGCTTGCACCCATGGTGTTCGCTGGCACCATACAACGATGGGGTTGGCGCTCGTCTTTTCTTCTTTCCGGCATTCTGGCGATGCTCTTTGTGATCATCTGGCATCTTTATTCAACCAACCGACCCGGAGAACATCGTTCGGTCAACGCGGCGGAACTCAAAATCCTGGGAGCTTCTGAGGGCGGCCACAGGGCTCATTCGTGTCATCTAAGCAGCACTTCCTTGCGAAGGGTTTTTGCGAGCAGCTCGGTGTGGGCCTTGATCGCCAGCTATTTTTGTCATGGCTATACGCCTTATATCTACTACACCTGGTTCTTCATCTACCTCACTCGTGTGCGCGGCCTCACGCTCACAAAAGGCGGATTGTGGGGCTCCACTCCCTTCCTGGCCATGACTATTATGGCGCCTCTTGGCGGATGGTTATCTGACAAAGCCGTGGTGCGCTTTGGCCGGCGCCGCGGCAGGCAAAGCACGGTGTGGTTTGGCATGACCTGCTCTACTTTATTGCTGTGGATTGGCAGTCATACGGCAAATAATATTTCCGCAATTCTGCTACTCGCGGTGGCAGCGGGATTCAGTCATTTCGCGGCACCCAGCTGGTGGGCTACTTGCATTGATTTGACTCCCGAGCATGCCGGGTTGCTTTCCGGTCTGATGAACACCTGCGCCAACCTTGCCGGAGGGATTGCCCCGATTGCAACGGCATATATGGCCACCAAATTCGGCTGGACGACGGCATTAGATGTTGCGGCACTTGTGACCTTCTGCGGGGGCGTGATGTGGATGTTCGTAAATGCCGCCGCTGGTCTTGAGGTCGGCAGCGAAACGCAGCCTGCAACCTTGGCAACTTCTCTGAGCGATCGAGGCGCGCGGCCGGTTGCTGGCGCCAACAGGTCTTCCCAAATCAGGCACCCAGGGCCAAAGGCATAATGACCTCAGATCAAGATATCCAAAATATTTTCTAGAGGAGACCGCAATTGAAACGCATGACCACAGTCTTTCGCGAAATGCTACAAGCCCCCGGAATCATCCACGCGCCGATTGCGCACGACCCGCTGACAGCGAGAATTGCGGAGAGTGTGGGATTCCGCTGCCTGGACATCGGAGGATATGCATTGGGTGCCAGTTCCTGCGTTCCGGAGCCGCTTCTCAGTCTGGAAGAGGTTGTCATGGCCACGCGGCGCATCACTGCTGCGGTCTCAGTTCCGGTAATGGTGGATGGAGGCGCCGGTTATGGGAGTCCCCTTCACGTGATTCGAACCGTCCGGGAATTGGAACGTGCTGGTGCTGCGGCAGTTCACATTGAAGATCAAGTTTACCCGAAACGCGCTCACTACCATAAGGGTATCGAACACCTCATTTCAGGTGAAGAAATGTGCGAAAAAATTCGCTACGCATCACGGGCTCGCCGCGATCCGGACTTCGTCATCGCCGCGCGTACGGATGCCTTGCGCACCGATGGCTTTGGCGAAGCGGTGCACAGAGCAAACCTCTATGCCGAGGCGGGAGCAGATATGGTCATGCTCTTTCCGAACACGGCGGAAGAAGCACGCCAAGCTCCGGCCGCCGTGAGCGCGCCCTTGATTTTCGTCAACAGTGAAGGGAACAGGCTTGGGCGGCCGATCTTCCCGATTGGGGATCTGGAAGCGATGGGTTACAAAATGGTGAATGACGCGATCAGTGCGATCACCACAATGTTCAAGAGCGTGAAGGACCTGTTTGTGCGGCTCAAAGAAACAGGCCGCACGGGAATGGACCAGACTCTCTTCACAAGAGTTCGTAAGGAATTGGAAGACACCATCGGACTTGAAGAGTATTACCGCATCGAGGAGCAAACCGTTGAGCACAGAGAGTAAGAATACTCAATTCACGCGCGTAGTTCTGGCGTGCGTGGCATCGTTGTTGGTGCCAATCAGAGTAAAGGAGCAACTCTCTGGCCGGATTGGACCAACGCCGGGGCCAGGCGCTGTCCAACATGTCCTGCTCCTTAGTATCGACGGGATGCATAGCCTTGATCTCTCCAATCTCGTCAAAGACAGGCCCGATTCAGCTCTTGCGAAATTGAGCTTGCACGCCGTTACTTACTGCAATGCTTCGACATCATTCCCATCCAATTCATGGCCTGGCTTGCTTTCCATGGTGACGGGGGGCTCTCCCAACGTAACCGGGGTGATTTTCGAGAACTCCTATGATCGTAGCTTGTCGGCACCTGCCTCCGATTGCTCCAAGATCGGAACCCCGGTGATCTTCGATTCCTCGATTGACAAGAATCGCGATGCCGTCGATGGTGGCGGAGGCATCGATCCAGATAAGCTGCCGAGAGATCCCCGCAAGGGCTGTACACCTGTTTTTCCTCACAGTTTCATCCGCGTCAACACCATCTTCGAAGTCGTAAAGAAAAACGGCGGTCACACGGCATGGTGCGACAAGCATCCGGCGTACGACTTAGTGAATGGCCCGTCGGGTGCCGGAGTGGATGACCTCTTTACGCCCGAGGTTCGATCCTTCCGTGGCCTGAAGAACGTTGCATCGTATGATGACCTCAAGGTAACAGCGATCCTAAATGAGATCAGCGGGAAGGACCACACCGGAAAGCAGGATGCGGGCGTGCCGGCGATCTTCGGAATGAATTTCCAAGCGATCAGCGTTGCGCAAAAGACTGCCGGTGGTGGCTACCTCGACGGGAACGGTAGTCCAAGCCCGCCGCTAGAAGATGCCTTGGCCCACACGGACCAGTCCATCGCAAAGATCATGTCCCGGCTCCAGGAACGAAACCTGCTTGACTCAACACTGGTCATCATCACCGCCAAGCATGGTGATTCTCCCATCGATCCCGCCAAGTTGAAACGCGCCGACTTGGAAGTCATCCCCAGGGCGGTCAACTTCATTCATGAAGGATTGTTGGCCGGTGCGGAGCAAGACGGAAGTGTTGCTATGCTCTGGCTCTCAGATCAGGGCCGGACGGCTGAGGTAGTCAGCGCGTTGCGAAAGATTCAAGAACAAGCCGGCATTCAGGAAATCTATTCGGGCGAATCATTGAAACTCTTGTTCAACGACCCGAAGAAAGACCCACGCGTGCCAGATATCATAATTCAGCCGACACCGGGACAAATTTACGTAGACGCCGGTAGCCCATTCATCGCAGAACATGGCGGCAACGCGAACACGGATCGGAACGTTCCGCTTCTTGTAGCGCACCGCAATTTCAATCGTTTGGAACTCAAGTTTCCCGTGCAAACATCACAAATTGCTCCCAGCATCCTCAAAGCTTTAGGGCTAAATCCAGATGAGTTGGATGCCGTGAGAATTGAAAAAACTCCCGTCCTGCCCGGCTTGGATCTCGATCAGCTTCGGAATTCGGTGCCCTCGCCTGTGAAAAAGTAATAGGAGCAGACCCACAAGCGAAGGAGATTCGCGGTCGCGCCGCATCGGGCAGCTTAGATAGCCTTTGAGGAGCCCTTCCGATTTAGCGCCATCTTCAACAATTCAGCCAAGTGTATCGCCGGCCTACCACTGCCTTGCAGGATCTGCTCGCGGCAACTGAAACCGTCCGCGACGATCCATGTGTCCTCCGCGGCATTCCGCACTGCCGGCAATAGAACCCGTCGTGCCAGGGCTTGCGACACCTCAAATTTTTCTTTCTGAAATCCGAATGGCCCGGCCATTCCACAGCATCCGGAATCTAGAGTTTGCAGCTCTGCGCCCATCCTTCGCAGTAGGCCCTCCTCATGATCCATTTTCATCAGCGCCTTTTGGTGGCAGTGGCCATGGAGAAGAACTTTTGCGGAGAGCTTCGGGGGGCGGTAGTCCGGTGCTTGATCCTCGAGAAACTCACTTAGAAGCAATGTCTGGTTTCTGAGCCTGTTGGCGCGCGCGCTGGTGGGAAAGAGATTGTGCAGCTCATCCCGAAACACAGATGCACAACTCGGCTCCAAGACGACAATCGGCAGCCCGGCGTCAATCTCGGGTCCGAGAGCATCCATGATCTGGTTTAGGTTATTTTTGGCTCTCTCAAGCATGCCGAAGTCATAAAGGGGTCGCCCGCAGCACAACGGGCGCCGCGAACAAATCACTGCGAACCCTGCATCTTCCAGCACTTCCAGCGCGGCCTGGCAAGTTTCCGGATGAAAGTAGTTATTGAACGTATCCACCCACAGAACGACTTGGCGCGCCTTGGAGTGCCGCCGCGACTCCAAACTGCCATCCTCTCTAAAAAGGGAACTCCGATGCCGTTGTACCCACCGCCTAAAACTTATTGTTGCTAACCGTGGCAAACGCCGCTCGGACGCTAACCCCAAGAGTCTTTGCAACAAGTGACGGGGTCCCGGCGCCTGGCTCAAAACATTGGCAAGTCCGGGGATGAGTGACCCAAGCCTTGCCCACCGCTCGATCAGGCCAAAGGCATACGCTCTTAGCGGTCGCCACTTGGTTTGGTAATAATGGGAGAGGAATTCCGCTTTGTAAGTGGCGATATCGACGTTCGCCGGACATTCCGACTTGCAGGCCTTGCAGGAAAGACACAGTTCCAGCGCTTCTCTTACGTGTTCGTCCTCCCATCCGCCGCGAATGACCTCGCCCTGGAGCATCTCAAAAAGTATGTGCGCGCGTCCCCGGGTGCTGTGTGCTTCTTCAAGCGTCACCATATAGCTCGGGCACATTGTGCCCCCATCACTTTTCCGGCAAGCTCCCAGTCCAATACATCGCAAAGTTGCTTTCGCAAAGGAACCGTGGTCAGCCGGAAACTTAAAATGAGTCTCGGGTTCCCGTGGTTTGTAATCCGCACCCAACCTCAAATTCTCCGTAGGCAAGTAAGCATCGACAACTTTGTGCGGATTTAACTTATTGTCCGGATCCCACGCTGCTTTGAATTCGGCAAAGGCTTTTATCAGCTCCGCGCCAAACATCTTCGGAAGCAACGCCGCCCTTGATTGTCCGTCGCCATGCTCGCCGGAGAGCGAACCGCCATAACCGACTACCAAATCAGCCGCGCGATCGATGAATTCTGAATACTTGCGAATCCCGTTTTCGCTTTCGAGATCGAAGCTGACGCGCATGTGGACGCAGCCATGTCCAAAATGACCGTAGAATGCGCCTCGGTAATCGTATTCATTCATCAGCTTGCGGATATCTCTCAGATAACCCCCGAGCTTTTCGGGAGCCACCGCAGCGTCATCCCAGCCCTCCCACTCCGCTGGTGCACCGGGAGCAAACGCGGCCGCGCGCGGCCCGGCCTCACGTATTTGCCACACCATACGGGCTTCGCTCTCCGAGTACAGCCGGGAGCTAGGTGCCTCGCTGACATGTTTCAGACGATCGATGAGTTGCATGGCAACTTGGCGCGCCTCGTCCGGATCATCAGCGCCGAATTCCACCAGCAATATCCCGCGACCCTCGGGAAGGAGTTCTAGGTTTGGCGCTCCTTTCCTCTGGAGTCCGTCGACGATGCTTCCTTCGCAGCCTTCCAGTCCGATCGGATGGAACTGCAGTATTTCGGGAACATGATCGGCCGCGAAGAATGCATCCCGGTATCCCAGTCCGACGAGTGCGCGATGCTGAGGACTGTGGATTAATTTCACCTTGGCTTCGAGCACGATCGCGCACGTACCTTCCGTTCCGACGAGTGCGCGCGCGACGTTGAATCCCCTTTCAGGTAGCAGCTCATCCAGGTTGTAGCCGGACACTCGTCGTGGAATTTGCGGAAAGCGCGCGCGGATCAATTCGTTGTAGGATTCCTGGATCTCTCGCAACTTTCTGTAAATCTCGCCGCGGCGGCCACCCTGGGCAATGATTTGAGACAGCTCCGTTTCGTTAGTACCGCGCACGGTCATCTCAGTGCCGTCGTAAAGCAGGATTCGCAGCTCCTCCACGTTGTCGACCGTTTTCCCACCGAGCAGCGAATGTGTCCCGCACGAATTGTTCCCGATCAT
>QHZC01000088.1:0-14233 GCA_003224515.1 Acidobacteriota bacterium | reverse complement strand
TGAGCTCCAGGATTTGGTTCATGTACTTTGTGAAATCCAATACCACTGCGACATTGCAGCATTGGCCCGCCAAACTTGTCCCGGCCCCTCTCGCTAAAACGGGAGCGCCGTACTTCCTGCAGGCCCCCACTGTTGCGATCACATCTGCGTCATCGCGGGGCACCACCAAGCCAATGGGAATCTGCCGGTAGTTCGATCCGTCCGTGGCATACAGCGCCCGGCTCCCGCGATCGAAGCGTACCTCGCCTTTTATTGTTCGCTTCAGTTCCTTCTCCAGCTCTGTCGCTGGTGGAAAAACGTCAACGGGTTTTCCGTGAGAGCTGAGAGGAAGTGGGGGGGGCTGCATCAAGGCATGTTCACTGTAGAGCAAAAAGCAAACGGTCTCAAGGATATGCATTCTTCATCGACGGCGAATCTTCCCTCGATCATTGCGTTGAACTGGGATCCTCGGTGATCTTCCCTGCAGGCCCCAGGCAACGCAGAGCAGCCAAAACGCCGCCCTCTTTGTGAGGCACATTCGCGAATCGCATGCCCATTTCGATTCCGGACAGTTTGCCCGCAAGCTTTCCTAAGCCGGCCCCCAGGCTCATGTCAAAATGCTCGAGGATCGTTGCTCGTAGTTGGTCCGCGTCGTGGCCCTCCGGGGTGAATACTGCGGTGACTGTATTTGAATACTCTTGAGGTGCGCTGCAGACGATTTCCAAACCCCACTCCGATACGGCCGCACGGACGGCTCTCCCATGACGATGGTGCCGGCGAAATATGTTCGCCAGCCCTTCTTCGCGAATCATCTGCAAGGCCTCGCGCAGGCCGTAGATCAGGTTTGTGGCCGGGGTGTAGGGGAAAAATCCCGTCTCGCTGGTTTTCAACATTCCTTGCCAGTCCCAATAAGACCTTGGCATCTTCGCGGTCTTGTTTGCTGACAGGGCCTTTTCGGAAATCGCGTTAAGACTCAGGCCAGGAGGAATCATTAAACCCTTTTGTGAGGCCGCGATTGTGACATCTACTCCCCACTCATCATGGTGATACTCGATCGCGCCCAAAGAAGAAATCGCGTCCACCATCAGCAGCGCAGGATGGCCGGCGCGGTTTATTGCGCGACGAAGCTCGGCGATCCCGCTCGTTACTCCCGTCGAAGTCTCGTTGTGAACCACCAGCACAGCTTTGGTAACGTGACCCTTGTCCCCCTTCAGTCGTGACTCCAGCTCTCCAGCCGCCGCGCCTGCGCGCCAGCTTCCAGGTACGTATTCCACCGGGAAGCCCATTTTTTGCGCGAGCTGTCCCCACAGTTGCGAAAAGTGGCCCGTTTCGAACAGTAAAACGCGGTCGCCCGGAGAGAGGGTGTTGACCAGCGCCGCCTCCCAAGCCCCGGTGCCAGAGGACGGGTATATCACGACGGAAGAATTTGTTTGGAAAATGGAGCGCAGACCTTCCAGGACTTCCTTTGCCAATTTCGCAAATTCTGCGCCACGATGATCAATGATAGGCTGGCCGATGGCCCGCAAGACCCGATCGGGAATATTTGTTGGACCGGGGATTTGCAAAAAATGACGGCCGGTGCGACTCATAGGGTGAATGATACTGCAGCAAGCGCCCGAGCGGGGCGTTTGAAATTCTCGCGCAAACCGTTTCATTTCCAGTTCTCGCCAGCGTCAGGCGTCTTTCAATTGCTTCACAACCCTGAAGGGATGCCGCCCCGAATCGAGAATGGGGATGCAAATGGATTCCTCTTTGGAGCCCAGGGAGCCAAAGGATACATTAGCTGCCGCGATGCGAGCTTAACTTCAGATTAATTTGCATTTATCTGACTACGCGGCCGGCACAATTTCTAGGTTTGGATGCCGTGCTGAAATATACTCCGCGCTGAAACTTCGTTCATAACCGCGCATAAGGCCAAGCACGATCTCACCGCGGCGATGACATCGGGCCGTTGAGTTTCAGCACCGAAGACAACAGAGAACATGGCGGAGCTTCAACAAAAGTCCGATATATCGGCAGGGATGACCCGGAACGCGCCGTCTCAGCGATGGGTTCGCATAATACCGGTCGCTCTTATCATGTACACGATCGCGTTTATCGATCGTACCAACATCTCGCTGGCCCTGCCGCGAATCAGCCGGGACCTGCATTTGGATCCGCAACAGGCAGGAACCGTCGCCGGCATTTTCTTCTGGGGTTATCTCGCACTGCAAATACCCGGCGGCCATCTGGCCAAACACTGGAGCGCCAAGAAGTTCATCAGCATCCTGCTGGTCGCATGGGGTATCTTTGCCCTCGGTTGTGGTCTGGCCCGCACCTATCACGAGCTCTTGTTGCTTCGCTTGTTCCTGGGAGTAGCCGAGAGCGGCGTTCATCCCGCAACGTTAATTCTTCTCTCGCACTGGTTCCCCCGTTCCGAGCGCGCGCGCGCCAATGCGTTTTGGTTGCTCTGTTTGCCGGTTGCGGTGATAGTTTCCTCGCCCTTTTCCGGATGGATGTTGGACCATTGGTACTGGCGCGTGATGCTGGTTGCCGAAGGGTCGCTGCCTTTCCTGTGGCTTGCGATTTGGCTCAAATTTGTTCAAGACCATCCGGCGGAGGCGGCCTGGATGCCGGAAAGTGAACGAGTTCCTCTGGTGGAAACCTTGCGCAGGGAACATTCTGAACTGGAGGGCCAGGAAAAAGTTCCCTACCTGTACGCGCTGCTGCGTCCCCGCGTGTTTCTGCTGGCTGCAGTTTATTTTTGTTTTATCAGCGGCCAGATGGGGCTCCTGTTCTGGCTCCCCAGCGCGATGCAGAATTTCAGAAAACTGAGCGGCTTTTCGATGGGAATTCTCTATACTCTCCCGTTCATCGTTGGTGCTGCTTCTCTCCTGATTATCTCTCGCCACTCGGACAGCATGCATGAGCGCCGCTTTCACGCGGCCGGAGCCATGTTGCTCGGAGGAAGCTGCATCCTGCTTGCGGTTGCCACGATCGCTCGCTCGCATTTGCTGGCCTTCGCGTTCATTGCCCTCAGCGGTGTGGGTGCCTACGGCCCGATGGGCTCCTTTTGGGCCATACCGACCGAAACCTTGCCGTCAAGAATCGTCGGATCGGTGATGGGATTCGTCAACGCCATCGGCAACCTGGGGGCTTACTTTGCTCCTCTCATCGTCGGGTATCTAAACAAGAAAACGGGACATTTTCTTTCAGGATTTGCCTACCTTGGGGCTATCACCGTAGTCGGTGCAGGACTTGCCACGCTGTTGAGGACGACTCCGGCATCCCCGGCGACTGGGAGAGAGGAAACTGGAACTTGACGCAAGCAAATCGACGGTATGCAATATCGCCTCGGGTCAGTCTGCACGGCTGGCATTCTGAAACTCCGAGTGACGGGTTGGGACCCTGACATTGGATCAACCAACCAAGAGAAATTCGCTCTTCGCGTCGTGGTTTTGTGGCGATTGGTTGTGGCCGAACTCACGGAGCTTAAACGCGTGAAGTTCACTGTGAACAGTGGCCAGGTCCGGTGTGATAATTTGAATTCTTTGCATAGACGGCGACGCAGCCAGAACTAAATGTTCGGAACATAAGGTGAACTGTGTTAAGGCGCGACTTTAGCAAAGCCTCTCTCGGTGTGATTGGGTCAACCGTTCTCGCCAATTTGGCTGGGAGAGCGGGAGGCGCGCCCGGTACCGATTTCCCCAACGTTCCCGGTTTGACAGAATATGTCGGCAAATTCCTTGCTTCAACAAAGTATGAGGATATTCCAGAAGACGTCATCGAGCTGGGCAAGAAGTCTATCCTAGACGGGTTGGGCTTGGCGCTGGCCGGATCGCGAGCGCAAACCGGGACGATTTGCGGGCAATACCTTGAGCATCTAGGTATCTGCGACGGAAAAGCTACCCTCATCGGCTCCTCGAGAAAAGCTTCTCCCCGTTTCGCCGCGTTTGTAAACGGTGTATCCATTCACGCCGATGATTTCGACGACACGCAACTTTCCGCCGCTAAAGATCGCGTATATGGGTTGCTGGTGCACCCAACCGTGCCGGTGTTGCCCGCGGTGCTGGCGCTGGCTGAAGGCCGAACGATTTCCGGCAAAGAATTCATGCTTGCGTACCATCTGGGGGTTGAGGTCGCATGCAAAATTGCAGAGGCCATCTCCCCCCGGCATTATCAGGATGGATTTCACTCCACGGGAACTTGCGGCCCATTGGGCTCGGCGGCGGCCTGCGCGAAAGTATTTCAATTCGGACCTGTGAAAATACTGAATACCCTTGGCCTGGCAGCCAGCCAGTCGGGCGGCTTGCGTGAAAATTTCGGCACGATGGCTAAACCCTTTCAAGCCGGCCACGCGGCCGAGAGCGGGCTGCTTTCGGCGGAGCTTGTCTCACTAGGCTGGACGGCGGCGGAGCAAATTCTGGAAGCGGAGCGCGGATTTTTCCATGCGTTCGGAGGGTCGTTCGATCCCGGGGCGATTATGAATCGTCTGGGAAAACCTTGGACCTTCGCTTCTCCTGGTATCTCGCTCAAGCCTTATCCGTCAGGCTCCCTCACTCATCCCGCAATGACCGAGTTGGCGCGATTGATCGATGTCCATAAATTGCAACCGTCACAAGTGCAGAAGCTCGACGTCGGCGCAAATCATCAAATGACCACCACGCTGCTTCATCACCGGCCAAAGACAGGATTGCAAGCCAAGTTCAGCATGGAATTTTGCATGGCGATTCTTCTTTTGCGGGGGAAAGCAGGCCTGAGCGAGTTCTCCGATCATGTCGTCCAAGGTGCGGACGTGCAAGAGATGATTGACCGCGTCAACTTTTATGTGGACCCGGAGGCTGAGAGCGCTGGCTACGACAAAATGACATCTCTTCTGAAGATTCACCTTAACGATGGAAGAGTCATCACCGGCCGCGCGGATTTTGCCAAAGGCAGCCCGACAAATCCTATGAGCTTCGAGGAAGTAGCAGCGAAACTCAGGGAATGTGCAGAATTCGCAGTGTGGCCCAAGCAAAAGGCCGAGAAACTAATCACTTACATAAAGACATTGGATTCGGCTCGCGATCTCAGCGCTCTTTCGCCGCTTCTTTCAGCCGAGAAGGGATAAACTTCAGCGAAAATGAAAACGTTCAGTATTGCCGTCATCGCCGGCGATGGCATTGGGAAAGAAGTCGTTCCCGAAGGCATTCGCGTGCTCGAAGCCGCGGGACGGCGTTTTGGGTTCAAATTCAACTGGCGCGACTTCGATTGGAGCTGCGAAACCTACGCTAAGACCGGAAAGATGATGCCGGCAGACGGCCTGGAGCAGTTGCGGCCATTCGATGCCATTTTCCTCGGCGCCGTAGGGCATCCCAGTGTTCCCGATCACGTCTCGCTTTGGGGGCTCCTGATCCCCATCCGCCGCGGTTTCCGGCAATACGTGAATTTGCGGCCCGTCCGCCTTTTTGAAGGGATTGAGACTCCGCTGAAAAATTGGAAGCCCGGTCAAATCGATTTCTGTATCGTCCGGGAAAACAATGAGGGGGAATATTCAAATATGGGCGGGCGTCTCTATGAAGGAACCGGCGAAGAGATGGCCGTCCAGCAGACGGTGTTCACGCGGCGTGGGGTAAACCGCGTGCTGCGATTCGCGTTCGAATTGGCTCGCAAGAGAAACAAGCATCTCACCTCGGCCACAAAATCAAACGGGATCATTCATACCATGCCCTTCTGGGATGAATGCTTTCACGCGATGGCCGCTGACTATCCGGAAATCCGGACAGACCAATATCATATCGATATCCTGACCGCTCATTTCGTGCGCCATCCGGGCTGGTTTGACGTAGTTGTGGGCTCCAATCTTTTCGGGGACATTCTCTCTGATCTGGGCCCCGCTGTCGTGGGATCGATCGGCATCGCGCCTTCCGCAAATCTCAATCCAGAAAAAGAATTTCCGTCCATGTTTGAGCCCGTGCATGGCTCGGCCCCTGATATTGCCGGGAAGGGAATCGCGAATCCGATCGGGCAGATTTGGTCAGGGGCGATGATGCTCCGGCATCTCGGTGCTTCGGAAGCTGCCGATGCAGTCGAGAACGCCATTGCGGAAGTTTTGGCGGAATCGAAAGTCCGCACGCCGGATATTGGAGGAATGGCGACAGCCAAGGACCTGGGGGCGGAAATCGCTCTGCAAGTGAGCAAATTGTAGCCGTCATTTTGTCACTGCATCGGCCGGCCCGAGTGAACAACACCCGATAGCCGGCGCGGCAAGCGGCGTGGCCGAGAGCCTGGGCCAGAGAAGGGTTTTTCAAAACCTTTCCCCCCTCATCTGACCGTGCGGTAAACGTCTGCTGCCTTGGCCCGAGGCCAGGCGGGAGGCGTGGATGTACCCTCTGGCCGATATGAAAACGCATCGCAACGGCGGTGACGGTAGAGGTTTTGCGCCTGGACGAATCGCGACTTAATAAGATTGCAGTCACTGAAAATGTGAGTCCTCGAGGCGCACGCATCATGACTGACTGGAACTGCTCTTCGGGGAAACACGTGCTGGTTAGCGCTCCACAGGAAGGGGTCAAGTCGCTGGCGCGCATGTTTTACTGCCAACGCGTGGAGAGCGCAAGATTTGCTGTTGGCCTCCAGCTGGTAGTCCGAGTTGAGGAGTGGGGGAACCCGCGAGCCTCGACTGAGGACCTATCGAGAAATCCCGCCGGAAACAAGCAATTTCCAAGGAGCTAGGGAGCGCCGAAAGCTTTTCTGTCACCGCAACAATCGCTTCAGCAAGTTTCCAGCAAAATTCGGTCTTTCAACCCTAACCTCGTGAACTCGACCCCCATCCCCTCGCCAGGGACAATATTTCGCACGATTGCCTCTGTCTGCACGTTTCCGCCGGGCACTTCGAACGAAAGTCTCAGCTTCGTGCCCACTGGACGTGGATCAGGAACGGAAATGAACAGCCCTCCCATGCCAAGCGTCCGTACGTGCGAAAAAAGTTGCAGATCGCCACCATGCCAAGCCACGCACATGCCCTTCGGCAATGAGATGCGCAGGTATCTGCGCTTCGGAGAAATACCCTCGTCGGTCGTGTCGCGGACACTTCCGGAGGTGACGGAAGCTTCAGCGCGACTTGCGAAGGGTTTCGATCCAGGACAGCAGTGTTGTATTGGAGTCTCTCGGCCGCGAATTCATCATAATTTCTTCACCGTGAGCAAGTTTTCCATCTTTTCGCTCAGACGTCCAAAATCGACCGGCTTGGTGTCGTAGTCATCGCAGCCTGCTTCAAACGCTTTATCCTGATCCGTTACCCAAGCGTGCGCGGTCAGCGCGATAATGGGGATGTGCCGCGTGGATTCGTTGCTCTTCAGAAGGCGAGTCAGTTCCCACCCATTCATAACCGGGAGACTTATGTCCATCAAAATCAGATCGGGCATCTCCGAACAGGCCAGCGAATGCCCTTGCTCGCCATCCTGCGCGGTGACAACGGAGTACCCCTTGCGCTGCAAGCGCCTGGAGAGCATGTCCCGGTTCATTTCATTGTCTTCGACTAACAAGATCTTCGGCATGATCCATCTCTCCTGAGGCTCTCAGTTCCGATTCTCGTTGCGCTTTCTGACCGCGACCTCAAGGCGCATCGCCTTGCGCAGGTCTTCCATGATGTAATCGAGGGTCGCCCAGCTCATGCTTCTCCATGCGCGCCAACAATTTTGAATAGAAGCCGTCCACGTGCCGGTAGAAGCGGGGATGTCCATTCTTGAGCCAAATTCCTTGGCAATAGTGCCGAAGAAATTCTGCTCCCAGCTTGAATAGGACATGCGTCGCCATTTCTTCCGCGATTACGGGAATTTCATCCAACTCGAAATCCTGATACGCGGCCGAAGACGCCGATAGAAGCGAGGACGCCACTTCTGAAACTTCGGATTCCGGAAGAGTCGGGTGCAGAAGCAGGTCGCAGCGGTTCTCCAGATAACTGAAATTGACGCCGAGTGGACCGCGATAAACGATTGCGGCCCCGATCGGTTCGTCTTTGTTTGCCCGATAAGCCAGCCAGACATGGCGTGTGCGTCGCAGCCCTACACTGCGATACAGTTCGTCTACAGCGTTAAATTCGACGTCCTGCTGTAGCTCTTCCGCCATGACATAAATGCTTCCGCGCGCGGCCGAAGCGATTTCCAAAAGAGCTTGTCTGTGCGATGGACTGTAAGGCACGACGCGAATTCGCTTTTCCGTGGGCAGCAATAGCCTTCTCGGTAATGCAAAATATGCATGCCGCTGCACTGACGAGAGCCGCTCTCCAATGGTCTGCACCATCGAACCGAACACTCGTGCGGGAAACCGGTTCTCTGGTCGAAACCAATTCTGTGCCGATAGGTCAGACCCTTTACGAATCGCCCCGGCCGCCGCGGCAAGCATCACGGCGCGCGAGGCGTAGGGATTGTTTTCACAAACGAGGTGCTGCGACATCCATCCATGATGCGTCGTCCGCCAAACGGCAAGCGACGCACGCCCTCGTTTCTTGTCTCCGGCTGTCAGGACATACAGGAGAGATTCGCCGGCATCGAGCATCCGCCGCCAGTTCTCGCGAACCTGTCCGAGGTGGGGAAAAAGACGCGCTGCTTTTTCGGGATACAGGAAACCGGTGTGCTCGTAGAGAGCAAAGATTTCGCTGACTGACAGCGCATTGACCTGGACTCCGTACGCGTCATATACGTCCGGCAAACGCGGAAGACTGTCCACGGTCTCCTGATCAAACGTGTCTAACGACATATCGTCGCCTCCGCGACATCGTGTCAACTCCGATCCTGAGCGCCGCGCCACTTCCGGTGAACCGCCACCAATTTGACGTACCCCGCCGCGCTTGGAGCCTTCCCCTAAGTTCTAGGATTCTCCGTACTTTCTATTTCTTTGTACAGGAATCCTGCTTGTTCCAAAATGGGTCATCCGTACTGTTTTGCGGAACGTAGCCTACGGATTATCAGCGTGTTGATACAGGACTGTAGGCCTCGCTAGGGACTTCTTGGAAAGGGACAAACCAAGACAGAAACATATAGCCAGGTAACCTACACAATCTAATAGGCTTAGCGATTATCCGACCAAGACTTGCGGATTAGGCACAATTCAGTTCTTGGAATGGTCTGGCAATACAGCAGGGTGCACGATTGCATGCGGCGGTATCAATCCGATACCTCGGATAGATGTCATTTTTCAGGATCTATCGACCACTTGAGCCGTTGCGCCGAAGGAAGGCTGCGTAGAATGGTGGGCCTCGAAGGATTTGAACCTTCAACCTGCGGATTATGAGTCCGATGCTCTAACCAGATTGAGCTAGAGGCCCGTGCTACGCCTTAATACCATATCGTTTTTGTGCAACCGCGCCAAGTTTCTTCAGTCCGGCCTTCGCACGATCTAGGTTCGGCAAAATATAGTACGCCTGGGTAGTCGAAATGTCAGCATGGCGCAGGATGCTTTGAATTTTTTGGTCGTCCACACCCATCTTGTTCAATCGCGTTCCGAGGCCACGCCTAACGGCGTGCCAGCCGAACCATGCGCCATTGAACTCCGTCGTAGTCTGGCCATTTACGCCGCGAAGTTCGCTCCCGGTTAACCCCGTGAACGCGGCGACTGCAATGACTGTGCAGGCAGGGCCCGGAAGTTTGTCTAACATTTCCGCAACTTCCTCCAAGGTGTATGCGTGTTCATGCGATTTACGAATTTTACGTTCACGTTCTGTCTTCGGTTCCGGTGCGCTAGACTTCTCAGACCAGTCTCCTGCCTTCGTTTCTTCCATAGGTTTTCACCAATTGGGTATTTCGAATAGAATGTCGGCAGACCTCGGCTGGGTGGGGGACGCATGAGCCTTGCAGCGAGACTGGCAAAAAACTTTACTACCAGTGCCCGGAGTCGCGGTCAGGACTACCATTCGCAATGTCGTGTCCGTATCCTGCGAGGCTCCGAATCCGAGGTGCGGGCGCGTGTACGCGGTCAGGAAACTTACGACGTGGAGCTGACTTGGAAAGACGGCACTCTCTCGGTCTGGTGTGGCTGCCTCTACTTTGTGGATTCGGGCCTCCCCTGCAAGCATCTATGGGCGGTAGTCCTTGCGGCCGAAGGGCCGGGTTACCTCTCCGCGGTCGACTCGGCCGCGGACATGGTCTTGGATTACGACGGTCTGGAGTGGGAACTTGAGGACAGAGATCCGGAGGTGCCGCCCACACACTATCGCCTGCAGGTCGCAGTGCCTAAGCTGAAGGTGCCGGAACCACCTGCTTGGCGGAAACAGGTCAGCGAGATTTTCCACACTCGCGCCCAGGTTGCTGGAGGCGAAGGTCGTTGGCCTGCAAACCGAGAGATCCTCTATGTAGTGGATGTTCCCCGCAGCTTGCACAGCGCGGGCCTGATCCTTGCACTCAAATCGCGGGATCGCAAGCGGGATGGCAGTTGGAAGCAACAGTGTACCCTGGCCTTGGACCGCAAACAACTCACGCAGCTGCCGCTGCCGGAAGACCGCGAAATATTGGCGGCTTTGGCTGGCGGCAAACAGGATCACACAGATGGGTATATCAATTACTATGATCGGCTTCCCGAGTCCTTTCTGTTATCGCACGCTCTGGCTGGCATGCTCATGCCGCTGGTGGCCCGTACTGGGCGCTGCTTCTTGCAAGTTGACAGGGAACGGAAAGACTTGACCTCGCTCGCTTGGGACGATGGCGGCCCTTGGGAATTCGCGCTCGAGATACACCGGGGTGACCAAGGAGCATGGGCGGTCGCAGGCGTTTTCCGGCGCGGAGAGCAGCGGATGGATGTAGCTGTCCCGGTCCTGGTCACGCAAGGCGGCTTCGTATTTACACTGGATCGTGTTGCGCCGCTTGCCGAGGACCCGCCGTTCGAATGGATCGCTTATCTTCGTAAAGTAGGTTGCATCGAGGCGCCGAAAGAAGAACGGGACGAATTCCTGGCCACACTGCTGGGCTCGCCGAACTTGCCGCTCTTGGAGGTGCCCGAGGAACTGCAATACGAAGAGGTAACGTTGCCGGCTCACCCGCACCTGCGGATTTCCAAAGCACATGTCTCGTATGGAGCGGAGCGGCTGCGGGCGGAATTGTCATTTGACTACGAGGGTCGAATCGTGTCGGCGCTCGATCCGGTCCGGGGTTTCTGGGAGGCTGCCACTCGCCGCTTTCTACGCCGTGATTGCAATGCGGAAAAGGCCGCCGCCCTACTGCTGGACGAACTCGGCGTCAGGTTTCGCGGTCCGACGCACTGGAACCCGGAACCGGCTTGGGAAGTAACGCCCAGCAAGCTGCCCCCCATCGTGCGATCGCTCGCGGGGGCCGGCTGGCACATTGAAGCGGAGGGAAAAGTCTTCCGGTCTCCAGGCGCATTCCGTGTCGAGGTTTGCAGTGGTGTGGACTGGTTCGAGTTGCACGGTGAGGTGGAGTACGAAAAAAGCGCGGCGCAACTCCCGGAATTACTCGAAGCCTTGCGCCGTGGCGACAACATGGTTCGGCTCGACGACGGCACCTATGGTGTGCTGCCAGAAGAGTGGCTGCGACGAATCGGGCCTCTCGCCGGAATGGGCACGCCCGAGAACAGCCACATCCGTTTTCGCCGGAGTCAGGCGGGATTGCTCGATGTGTTGCTGGCTTCTCAGCCTGAAGCCCATTGCGACGAAACCTTTGCGCGCGTCCGCGAGGAGTTGCACCTGTTTCACGGTGTGGAGACTGCCAACCAGCCCGTAGGTTTCGTGGGGCGATTGCGGGACTATCAGCGTGAAGGTCTGGGCTGGATGCAGTTCCTCCGACGTTTCTCGTTTGGCGGCTGCCTAGCTGACGATATGGGAGTGGGTAAGACCGCGCAGGTGCTGGCGCTGTTGGAGACGCGGCGCGAGTTGCGAGCCGCTGGCGAACCGGTCGGTCCGTCGCTGGTGGTGGTTCCCAAGTCGCTCGTCTTCAACTGGAAGCAGGAAGCGCAGCGCTTCACTCCGCAATTGCGCGTACTTGATTACACTGGCCTGACGCGTAATAGTGGCAGCCTTGCCGAATATGATCTCGTCGTTACCACGTACGGAACGCTGCGCCGGGATGCCTTGCGCCTCAAGGATTTCGAGTTCGACTACGTCGTGCTCGATGAGGCCCAGGCCGTCAAGAATGCGGGTACCGAATCGGCGAAAGCTGTACGCCTGCTCCGCGGAAGACACCGCTTAGCGCTAAGCGGCTCTCCGGTCGAGAACCACTTGGGTGAACTTTGGGCTCTTTTTGAGTTTCTTAACCCCGGCATGCTTGGCGCTGCCAGTGCGTTCAGAGTTGCGGGCGGGGCCATGCGCAACCCAAACGAAGAGACCCGCCGAGTGCTGGCTCAGGCGCTGCGGCCGTTCATCTTGCGCCGAACCAAAGAGCAAGTGGCCCGCGAACTGCCACCCAAAAGCGAGCAAACCATTCATTGTGAAATGAATCTTGTCCAACGCAAGCTCTACGACGAGTTGCGCCAGCACTACCGCGACTCGTTGCTCAAGCGGATTGAGAACGAGGGTCTGGCGAAGTCCAAGATCCAAGTGCTGGAAGCGTTGTTGCGCCTGCGGCAGGCCGCTTGTCATCCAGGCTTGCTCGACCCGCAACGCTCCGGCGATCCCAGCGCCAAGCTGGACGTGTTGCTGGAACAGCTGCGCGAGGTGCTCGACGAAGGGCATAAGGCACTGGTGTTCTCCCAGTTCACAAGTTTTCTGAGGATCGTTCGCGATCGCCTGGATAGCAGCGGCATAGCATACGAATATCTGGACGGCGCTACCCGAAACCGCCAGGCGACGGTGGAACGGTTCCAAAACGATGCAGACTGCCGACTTTTTCTGGTCAGCTTGAAGGCCGGCGGCCTCGGGTTGAACCTCACGGCCGCCGAATACGTGTTCATTCTCGATCCGTGGTGGAACCCAGCGGCAGAAGCGCAAGCGGTGGATCGCGCGCATCGTATCGGACAGACGCGTCAGGTTTTCGCCTATCGGCTGATCGCGCATGATACTGTCGAAGAGAAGGTCCTCGAATTACAAAAAACCAAGCGCGATCTTGCTGCGGCCATTGTGGGCGCGGATTTCAGTGTGATTCAAAACCTGCGCTCAGAAGATCTCGAACTCCTGCTTTCGTAGCCGACCCTGAAGGGATGGCGAAGGCACGCCGATCTGAGTTTCACCGCCCAACACGTTTCTCGGCGCATCTCCAGGCACACCTGGGAGATTGGCACGGCGAGGTCCGCGGCGCAGGACCCCGCTTCCGGGGGAGGGTGTCCACGGATTCGAAACAGCACCCTTCTCGGTCAAGCGGGGTCAGCGTGTCTGCGAGCTCATGCCCGGTTCGCCGAAAGCCAAGCAGCACCTAGATAGCTCCCTGACTGTCGCTGAAAATAAGCTACCTCATAATCCGTTGGTCCCTGGTTCAAATCCTGGTGGCGGGGGCGGGCGGGCCCGCCAACCGATCTTTGACATCCTCCCCGCCGCAAGCGGCGAGGATTCCTACGGAGCCGGATGTTGGTCCGGTCTCTTCGGTGGGTTCCTCCCACAACCGCCTTAGTTCAGCGGAGGACAACAAAGAGGCTTCACTTTTGGGCTGTCCGCCCATAGGTCTTGTGGACGAAGAGATGTTTATGGTCAGAAATCAAGAGGGCCTTATATCCCCCGGTCTAAAACACCGAGGCTTTACGGCCCACGCTGGTGAGTTTTGATTTCAAAATGAGTTGATTTTTCCTTTGTTCGTGCTGTCGTTTAACTTGAGAACGCCTGAGAACAAGACTCCCGCGACCCGCTCCACAGCGTGTTTTTGCGAGTCGCGAATCATAAAGTAGGCTGCCTCAGGTTTCACCTCCCCGGCGACAGAGCAGCGAAATGTTTTGCAACTCGGCCAGAGCTAGCATTCAAGTTTTTGTCGGGTACTCATGGATTTCTCATCCTTGAGGTAAGTTTTCCGTCTTTGTCAAACGGAAGGCCCACCAAGAGAGTCCCGAAGCAGCTCTTGCTTGTACTGCTGCAATTCAGTGCAACCGGTGCGCCCATCTCTAAGGAAGCGCAATCCAGGCATTCCCCAAACAGAATTCCACCGTCCCAATTATGAGCGGCAAGTGAAATCGAGGGGATGCAACCTAATCGCTGGACCGGGAGTCCAACACCCAGATAAAGTGTTGGGCTCTGGATTCCTTCGGAGTATCGTCGAGGCGATATGGATCAGGGCACTGTTTTCCACGGTAAGCCCGGCAAGAGTATGCAGGCGGGAGCCGCCTTTTTGCTTCTCGTTACGATCCCGTATCTCTTCGCGCACTTCCG
>QHZC01000542.1 GCA_003224515.1 Acidobacteriota bacterium | reverse complement strand
AAGATCGCCGGGAGCATCTGTGAGGCAACAAAGCGCTGCCAGATGAGTTGATAAAGCTTGAAAAGGTCCTCATCGAGATACTTGCGGACATCCTCCGGCGCACGCATGGCATCGGTGGGACGTACCGCTTCGTGGGCTTCCTGCGCGTCCTTCTTCGATTTGTAGTAATTGGGCTTTTCCGGGAGATAGTTCGAGCCAAAGCGTTCGGGGATCAACTCACGAACCTGGATCAGCGCGTCGTTGGAAACATGCACGGAGTCGGTACGCATGTAGGTGATCAGCGCGACCGAGCCTTCGTCACCGAGTTCCACGCCTTCATAGAGCTTCTGTGCGAGGGACATAGTGCGCTTGGCGGTGTAGCGAAGCCGGTTGTAAGCCGCCTGCTGCAACTTGGATGTCGTGAAAGGCGGCGGAGGGTTGCGCCTCTTTTCTTTTTGTGCGACGCCGGCGACCTGCCACTTGGCCTTGCTAACCGAAGCGACAATCTTGTCTTCGCCCTGGTGTTTGAAGAGTTTGGCTTCGAAGAGCGGCGGCTGACCGGCATCCAGCATGGCGTGAATCGTCCAGTACTCCTGCGGAACGAAGGCGCGGATTTGCATTTCGCGCTCGACGATCAGCCGCAGCGCCACCGTCTGGACGCGCCCGGCGGAAAGTCCGCGGCGAACTTTGTCCCAGAGAATCGGAGAAACCTTGTAACCGACGATGCGATCGAGCACGCGGCGTGCCTGTTGCGCATCCACCAGATTGCTATCTACCTGGCGAGGTTTATCGAAGGCCGCGCGAATGGCCTTGGGCGTGATTTCATTGAAGGTGACCCGAAAAATCTTCTTAGGGTCGATGGCCACAACTTCTTTTTTGGAATCGGTCTCATCTTCTTTCTTTACAGGTTCTTCGGGCCTTGCCTCTTTCTTCTTAAATCTCGAAACGCTGGGTTCTTGCTCGATGAACCTGGCAGGCTTGGAGAGCACCAGCGCGAGGTGCGCTGAAATTGCCTCTCCCTCGCGATCGGGGTCGCCCGCCAGATAGACGGCATCAGCAGAGTGCGCAGCCTTGCGAAGATCATTGATGACCTTACCTTTACCCGCGATGATTTGAAGGGTAGGCTCAAAAATCTTCTCGTCATCGATCGAAATCAGTTTCCCGGCCTGCTTTTCCTGCCCTTTTGCTTTCTTGCCTCCCTTCTTGGCCTTGCTCTTTTTCTTCTTTTTGCCGCCCTCTTCTTCACCAGGCAGACGAATGCCAATCGTTTTCTTGGGCAGATCCATCACGTGGCCGATGGACGCTTTGACGGTGAAGCTCCGCCCCAGATATTTGTTAATCGTTTTCGCCTTTGCAGGCGATTCGACAATAACGAGCGAACGAGCCATAGTGCCTTTGTAACTCGGTAATGTATTGCAGGAAGAGCTGACCGCGCGGCGTGTGTCCTTCTCGCTACCTTAAGCGCATCCCAACGGGGTCCCCACTTTGATGCGGTAATTGCCCTTGTGGATGCGTTTAACCATTCGATGCCAGCCCCTGGCCAACGATGCAGACCCTTATCTGCTGCTACAGCAAGACTTTGCTGAACTGCCTGCCCAGCAACTGCCGGATGATGCCCTGCATCTCCAGATCGGAGAGCGTAGCCAGAACTTCGGAAGAGTTCAAGCTCGAGGGTTCGACGTGGATACCTGTTCCGAGCACTCCGATCGCGCGGGCATTGGCATCCATTGCTCCCGATGCCGAGGCTAGAGAGATTCAATACTTGCGCCTCGCCGCGAACCTAGAGCATGACCGGCGGATCGTTGATTGTAAAAGCGTCTGCGGATATCGGGTTCAAGAGGGAGCAGCCGGCAATTTTCTGAACGCCCGCCAATTCCTTCTCGGCCGGCTTGAAGGCCTCCTCCTTTGCGATCGCTTGCGCGACTTGAGCCGGGACTCGAGATCGGGAAGAGTGCCACGGAAGGCTCCATCCGGAGAGTCGGCCGTTAACCCCCGCGCAAGCCAAGCCAAGGAAGCATCCAGCCGCATCGCGTGGCGAGCCTGTGTGATGCTAATCCACTTGCCAAGCAGTCAGCGATGAAAGATAGCCGGCGCACGATATCCATGCGAAGAAATTGCTGTGTCAGCGTCGTGGCTGTGCCGCGTCTTCTTGCAGGATGACCTCTAGCACCTTGAGAAAGATATCCGCGTCAGCTGTGGAGAAAACCAGCGGTGGGCGCAGCTTGATGACGTTGTGATGCGGCCCGTCCGTGCCGGCGAGAATGCCGCAATCGCGAAGGCGATTGACCACATAGGAGGCTTCTAGCGGAGCAGGCTCGCGCCTTTCACGGTCGAGCACAAAATCGACCCCGAGGAATAAACCGGAACCGCGCACATCGCCTATCAATGAGTGTCGCGACTGCAAAGACTTCAAGCCCTCGATGAGATGCCCTCCGACGCGCAAGGCATGTTGCTGTAACTTTTCTTCTTCGAGAATATCCAGAACCGCGAGACCCGCCGCGCAAGCGACTGGATTGCCGCCAAACGTGCTGAAAAACTCCATCCCATTGTTAAATGAATCG
>QHZC01000546.1 GCA_003224515.1 Acidobacteriota bacterium | reverse complement strand
TAGGCGAACGGTATTGAAAAATCTATGGAACAGAAATGGCCCTCACACCTGGTCGTCCTCCGCCACGGAGAATCTGCGCGAAACGTCGCCAAAGACATAGCAAAGGCTGCCGGGAAGCACTCCTTCGACCTCGGACTTCGTGATCTGGAAACCCCACTCACGAATCGAGGCCATGAACAGGCCGGCGAGACGGGCCGCTATCTTTCCAGCCGCTACAAGTTCGACGTCATCTTTTCTTCCCCGTACCACCGCGCCCTGCAAACGGCTGAAGACCTGACGTCCGCGCTTCGCAATTCTCCACTACTTGTCATGGAAGAACGCATCCGTGAGATCGAATTTGGAGTCCTTGACGGGCTTACCGGCGAGGGTATCCGGACAAGATTTCCACAAGAGTATGAGCGCCGCAAACGGGAAGGCAAATACTGGTATCGCCCACCAGGAGGTGAGAGCCGCCCGGATGTCGCGCTCCGAGTACAGAGTTTCCTTGGAACCTTGACGCGGGACTACCGCAAGACGATGGAATGAAGAGGAATACCTCAAAATTGATCGCGAGCAGGATGTCCTAAATTGCTCCATCACGGCCTATCGTTTCGATTCAAAAATGGGCAAACTCACCCTCGATTATTACAACAAGGTTTCTCACTTGGATGGAGAGTAGTCTTGACCCGACATTTCTCTTCCAAGATATCGTAAGCTGCGGAAGTTTCAGCCAGGGGAGGATTGGGCGGGTGCTCCACTCTTCGCTGCCATTGGGATAGCCCGCGCAGATTTGTCTCGGCTGGTTCTTCGGCACTATGGGTCTCGGTGCGATCAGCGGTATCGTCCGAAGAGATTGACCCTCCCCCCGTAAGTTGAGCAAAATCAGAGAATGCTATTGGCCTCTGAATGGGTTCCGAAACCAACTGATTTGGGAAACGGCCCGTTTTCGGACCGATCTCTGCGGAGTACTGAGCCCTGCGCCGGTCCAACTGAATAGTAGCTGTTACGACTAAGCAGTTCGTTTTGCCACACCCTCGGCATAGTTGCCCAGCCCGCGGCTTACCACATAGACCGCCGCCCCTAGTGACGCCGCCGGTCCCGTCCAGTCCGCAATCCTGCTCATCTGCTTCGCTATCACGATCGCTACCGCCGCGGCAAACATGATCTCTACCGCTCCATATGCTGTTTGCTTCGCTCTTTTGAACCGGTATGCAAGATATCCGAGCACGACCACGCCGGCTCCGATGAGGAGCTGGACTAACTGCAAGCCAAGCAGTTGCATCAGTGTCAGAAAAGCTCGGGACGCATAGGGGAGCGCCGCGATCATTCCGTCCGCGAGGACAATCGTGCCCGCCGTACCGATCGTCCCGGTCACAAAACCAATGATCTTTTGTTTCGTGCTGACCGTTCTATTCCCGGTAAAGGGCCATAACGGCGCGGACGTCACAACGAGAAACCCGAAAAATCCTCCAACTAGCGCTATGCCAAGTTGAAGAAAACCAACCCACAGATACCAATCCATGTCCGCCTCCATCCTCGTCGCTCATGAAGATGTCTATTTCCCGCGCTTCGCCTTCGATCTCAGATAAGCTTTTGTTTTCCTTGATTCGGCGCTGTATCCGGTGAAAGAATAACGCACAAGGATTGAGCGATTCCAGCAACCGTTCGCCCCCTCGCCGCAACTCCTGATATGATGTGCGCCAAATGGCGGAATCCCAGTCGCTGATGGGTCAACACGTATCCCACTACCGCATTGTGGAAAAACTCGGCGGCGGTGGCATGGGAGTTGTCTACAAAGCGGAAGACACGCGGCTCCACCGCTTCGTTGCTTTGAAATTTCTCCCTGACGAAGTTGCCAAAAATGCCCAGGCTCTGGCGCGTTTCCAGCGCGAAGCGCAAGCCGCGTCCGCGTTGAATCACGCGAATATCTGCACCATCTACGACATCGGAGTCCAAGACGGCAAAGCGTTCATCGCCATGGAATTCCTCGATGGCATGACTCTCAAACACGCCATCACCGGCCACCCCATGGAGTTGGAGCGCATTCTGGAGATCGCCATCGAAACGGCTGATGCTCTGGACGCGGCGCACTCCGAAGGCATCGTCCATCGCGATATCAAGCCCGCAAACATTTTTGTGACCAAGCGGGGCCACGCCAAGATTCTAGATTTCGGCCTCGCCAAGCTGAATCCCTCCGCCGCGGCAAGCCGAAGCGGAATCACCGACGCGGGCGCCACGCTTGCCGAGGAGCATCTCACCAGCCCGGGCACGGCCCTGGGAACCGTTTCCTACATGTCCCCCGAGCAAGTTTTGGGCAAGGAATTGGACGGCCGTTCGGACTTGTTTTCTTTTGGCGTCGTGCTCTATGAAATGGCCACGGGAGTTCTTCCTTTCCGGGGCGATACTTCGGGCGCCGTTTTTGATTCCGTCTTGCATAAAGCCCCCGTCGCTCTCGCGCGTCTCAACACCGAAGCTCCCGCGGAACTGGAACGCGTCGTCAATAAGGCCCTCGAAAAAGATCCCCGGCTCCGTTACCAGCATGCTGCGGAAATGCGCGCCGATTTTCAGCGCTTGAAGCGCGATACGGACACCAGCCGTTCGGCGATCCATTCTCCTGTTGCCGCGCAGAGCGGCTCTGGCGTGTCCGCGCAGGCGCCTTCCGCGGCCGGAATCTCCGCCTCTGGCGTTGCCGCTGCTTCTGATTCGCAAATCGCCGTCGGACTCTTTGCACGCCACAAAAAAGTATTTCTCACCGCGGTCGCCGCCGCGCTCCTGGCGGCCGCTGCTTTGGGATTTGGCGCCTATCGCTGGCTTGTCCCAGGCTCTGGTTCCAGCATTGACTCGCTTGCGGTGCTGCCCTTTGCCAATGTCACTGCCGATCCCAACAGCGAGTACTTGAGCGACGGACTGACGGAAAGCCTGATCAGCAGTCTCTCGCAGCTTCCCAACCTGGCGGTGCGCCCGCGCAGTGCCGTTTTCCGCTACAAGGCCAAAGATGTGGACCCGCAGAAGGCAGCGGTTGACCTGAAGGTCTCTGCGGTCGTGACCGGGCGAGTCACGCAGCGCGGCGATTCGCTGCTCGTAAGCGCGGAGCTTACCGACATTCGCACCAACCGGAGTCTGTGGAGCGAGCAATACGACCGCAAGCTCTCCGACGCACTCACCGTACAACGCGAGATTTCGGGAGAAATTTCCGCGCGTCTCCGCGAGCGGCTCACAGGTGCACAAAAGGCCAAACTGAACAACGGGGGGACTTCCGATCCCGAGGCTTACCAGCTCTATCTCAAGGGCCGCTACTATTGGGACAAGCGCACGCCCGACACGCTGAACAAATCGCGGGACTATTTTCTGCAAGCCGTTGATAAGGATCCCAACTATGCCTTGGCCTACGTGGGTCTTGCGAAACCAACCCAAAAGTGAAAACCTATGCCACCCGGGCACTGGCACTCGACGACACGCAAGCGGAAGCGCATACGCTGCTCGCGATTGCGCACGACAGCGACTGGGATTGGGCTGCCGCCGCGCGGGAATTTGAGCGTGCCCTCGAGCTGAATCCCAACCTGAGCCGCACCCATGTCTTGTACGGCTCCCACTTCGACAGTCTCGGAAATCAGACGCAGGCGTTCACGCACTACCGGCGCGCTGTCGAGCTCGAGCCGCTCAACCTGAACGCGAATGACAATTTGGCTACCGAGTATTTTTGCTCCAAACAGTACGGCCAGGTTGTCGAATATCAGAAAAAGACCCTGGAAATCGATCCCACCTACGCCCCAGCCCATCAGAAATTGGGCACCGCCTACCGCCTCATGGGCAAATACGACCTCTGGCTGGAGGAATGGGAGAAGGCGGCTAAGCTCAATAACGACTCGGAAGACCTTGCGCTCGTCAAGGCAGTCAGCCAGGAGTACGCCAAGTCAGGGTATCTTGGCGCCATGAAACGCCTCGTTGCGCTCCAGGAAGAGCAGGCAAAGCGCATCTATATTGATCCCGCATGGATTGCTGGGCACTATGCCGTTCTGGGAGAAAAAGATCGTGCGTTTCGCTGGTTGGAAAAAGCCTTCGCGGAAAAAAGCGGCTTCCTGTCGGCGAACATTAAGTGCGCTCCCCTTTTCGATTCATTGCGCTCCGATCCCCGCTACGCCGATCTCCTCAAGCGTATGGGTCTCCCGCAATAGCGCGCGTTCCAAGCTGGTCTTACAAAATCTACATCCAGTCACCAGCATGTCGGCCTATTTTCAACCTGTCATTCCTGGAATGGGCCAAGCTCTGGAAGAGCACGATGACCCTTATCCGGTGATGTCGGGGCCTTTCGAGGAAGTATATGAGGACCGGCTGAAAGACTGGAAGAAGCGGCATCGACAAAATGATTGATCGTCCAGGCCACCGTCTGGGAAATCCGGCAATCCAAATGCACCTGGCCCGGAATTTACAAAGATAAAGCAAGGAGCATCTGATGGCCCGGAAGAAACCAGAAATTCCAAACGACTTGGTGGGAATCGCGGGAGTCCACTACGTTGCCTTCGAGCTTTCTCGCCGCAAGGTCGTGGTGCTTCCAACAACTCGGAACACGGCAGGATACGACATTATCGCAGTGAGTTCCGATGGAACGAGGCACGCAAATATTCAAGTCAAGACCGCTCAGAGACGCCCGAATTTCTGGCCGATGCCGCATTCTGGCAAAATCCCCAATGGGCAGCATGACTATTTTGTCCTAGTCCGAGGAATCAAAAAGAATCCGATTGAATGTTTCTTCGTGACTGGAAAAGAGGCACGCAGTGAAGTCCGTAGAGTGGAAAACCGCCAGCGTGCCAAGAGCGGGAAAGTCACCTTTCCATGTATTTATGTCGCCGGAAAGTACGCACTCAAGGCTGCCAGAGAGCGCTGGAAGAGTGCGTGGGAGAAATGGACAATCTGACGGGCAGCCAAGGGACCTTCCGCGCTCCGTCAGGATCATTAGCTGCGGCTATACTTACAATACGCCAAGGACATGTCCAGTCATCGACCCGTCCCCGCTCGCCTACCGTAGAGCGTCACCTTCCCATCATCAACCACGTTTGCAAAGTAGCGGCCC
>QHZC01000543.1 GCA_003224515.1 Acidobacteriota bacterium | reverse complement strand
TGATGGGCGGATCTCTACCGGCCAGCGTGGTGCGCGTCGCTACGCAGCGCACAGAACTTGATCTGTTTGCGCCGTATACCAGTTCCGTGAGTTCCACTCCATCAGGATCACCGCCCCAAAAGAGCAGGTATATCGCTCCCTGAAGTCAGTGACGGCTGAGGAGATTGCCTTGTTCCGCAAGCTGACGTGGCTTCGGCGCTTTGGCCGCCCTGGACCGGAAAGCATCCTCAACCCGCCCCCCCACGTGCCGCTCCTCAATGTCGCCGCTAGAACATCATTTCTTGTTCTGGCCGAGGAACCGGACCGCGAAATTGTTCTGGGAACCCTAGTGGCTGCGCCACCCGGATGGCGCCCCAGCGGCAAGCCAACTCCCGACGGCTTCAAGGCATTCTTTGTGACTACAAATCATCCCGGCTTCGCTCCTGCTGCGATGAACTTCCGTATTGAGGACGCGGGTCCCGCTGCTTGTACGCTCACGACCGAGACTCGCGTCTATGCCACCGACGCATCAACTCGCCGCCGCTTTGCTCTCTATTGGCGGGTGATCTATCCGGGAAGCGCGTTGATCCGCCGCATGTGGTTACGGGCCATCGCCCGCAGGGCTAAATCGCTGTAGAGATGAACCTCTTAGCTGTCGAGCGCATACTGCAAAATGCTCGTAAGTATTGTCAGCCGAAGAGAGCCTTCAGGCGATTCTGAAGGGATGGTCGGGACTTCGCCGACGGATAACCTCACTGTAGCGCGTCATTCCCCCGGAAACGCAGTGTTCACTCGGAGCCACTGTGCTGCTCCTCCTTGGCCGTCATTCAGAGCGACATCCAAATCAACCCGGACCCCGTTTATTTGTATCGGCGGGTTGAGTTGAATGACTTGATACGCGCGGTGCGGGATATCCGGCACCTGGCTCTGAGAACGCCAATAATGGTGAAACGGCAGATCGTAAAGTTGTCTCCCGCTCAGGAGTATTTCGGCACCGACGTACAGCCCTGGTATGTACCCCGCCGCGCTCACTTCTTCGTACCAGGCCTGGCAGTAGTCAATCACGTCCTGTGCTTGTGCAGAACTGTTCACTCCTTCGAGGTCGCACCAGAGGCTAACTCTATCGGGAAAACCGACAGTCCCCGCATTCGCAGACGCTTCCTGTCCGTGCTGTTGTCCTAGAGCCTGACTAGGGGACCATCCCCGCTTACGGGCGTGTTGAACGGGCATCAGTGCAAGTCCTGAATTCAGAATGTCCGTGGCCTCTTGCTTGGTTAAGTCTTGAGAAGACGCCTGCCCTCTCGAGAGATACCTGAGACAGAACTTGTATCCCTGCGTAAAAAACTGGCGCGTCCTGGAACCGACGAAATGGCGCCTTGGACCTTTCCCGGTAAGCTCATGCTGCTCCTCCTTTTCGTTGGGCTAATCTGACCCCAGGCTAACTCTTCGCAAAAGGGCTCCTATAGGGCTACTTAGTTCTTTCCCCGCTTCGTGAGGGGCACATCAAGCCACAGCATGCAAGATTGATTTCCTCGGCCACGAACTGTTGACAGAGTTGTGTATCTCCCGGACCGCCGCTCTTCCCTAACCGGGATTGTGGTAGAGTGCGCCGCGATCCGCTGCCGTTCCTCATCGGAGCAAATCTACGCTTGGCCAATTACAGAATCGGACGGCGTTCTAGGATCTCGCGAATGGGCGAGTCGCTTGACCGATGTTCTCTCGAGGCATAGAGTTTCCCAAAACTTTGCATAGCTTCGGCCAGCCACGATCGGTCATAAACCCTTACGGCCGGGGCGGTCTTACACCGAGGTGAAGATTGGCCAACGAAACAGCCAATTCTGCCGTGCCTATCGACACCAGAACCATTCATAAACTGAAGATCAGGCTTCTTCCCTTTCTCTTCGTTCTTTACGTTCTTCCCTTTCTCTTCCTTCTTTACGTCGTGGCCTTTCTCGACCGCATCAACATTGGGTTTGCCGCCTTGACGATGAACAAGGAACTGGCTATCACCAGCCAGCAGTTTGGGCTCATAGCCGGGATTTTCTTCATCGGCTATGTCATCTTTGAAGTCCCCAGCAATCTTTTGCTGCACAGGATCGGGGCACGCATCTGGATCGCCCGCATTTTGCTTAGCTGGGGCATTGTGGCCATGCTAACCGGTTTCGTGCAAAGCGTCGCCCAGTTTTACGTTGTTCGTTTTCTGCTCGGAGTGGCCGAAGCTGGGTTTTTTCCCGGAATCGTTCTGTACTTGACGTATTGGTTTCGTCAACGAGAGCAAGCGCACGCAATTGCCCTTTTCATGACCGCTTTGCCGGTTGCCAGTATCCTGGGCGCTCCGGTTTCAGGTGTGATTTTGGACCACGCACATTGGTTAGGTGTCAGCAGTTGGCGGTGGCTGCTGATTTTGGAGGGACTTCCAGCGATCGGTTGCGCAGTTCTCACCTATTTCCTGCTTCCCGACCGTCCTGAGGACGCTACATTTCTAACGCAGAACGAAAAGGAGTGGATCACGGCCGAGTTGAGGCGCGAAGAACTGCAGAAATTGCAAGGCCACCAAATGTCGGCGACACAAGCGCTGACGAACAGACGAGTGTGGCAGCTAGGCTTGACTGCTCTTGCTTGGGACATCGGGCTTTATTGGATGAGCTTCTGGATGCCGCAAGTGCTGAAGTCGCTTTCGAGCTTGTATTCCAACACGCTGGTGGGTTTTCTTGTGGTCATTCCCCAGCTTGTGGGCTTGGTGGGGATGGTGCTTGTTGCTCGCAGCTCCGATCGCAGCCTGGAACGGCGATTTCACACGGCGATTCCTGCCATTGTTGGGGGAACCGCTCTGCTGTTACTGACCATGACTCGTTCTTCTGTTGAATCGATCGCTCTTTTGTCACTGATGGCTGCGGGGATCTACAGCTTCATTGCTCCCTTCTTCACTATTCCCAGTGAATTCCTTTCGGGATATTCAGCCGCTTCCGGCATTGCCCTCATCAACTCCGTTGCGAACATCGGCGCTTTTGTGGGGCCTTACGCCATCGGTGCGATCACCGGCAAAACAAGAAGCCTGAGTGGAGGCATGGCCTTCGCCGGGGTGTCGTTGCTCGCATCAGCCACGCTCGCGCTGCTCCTGCCAAGGAAAGCACGAGCAAACGTCACTGGAGCCCCAACTTCCACAACGGGACAGCAAAGACGAAAAGAGGCGGGACTGGGATCCCGCCTCGTGGCATAGCGGCTAGAAGGTAATGCGCAGGCCGAGCTCGACCTGACGGAAACTAAAGGGTGCAGTGCCCGGTAATCGGGCCGAAATTGCCCTGAGACAGATTGCTGTTGATGCAGATCCGGCGGTTCTTCGACCTCCGACAATCCTTCGTCCAACATCTCGTCCGTCGGCCCCCAGTTTGAGTGCCAGCATTGCGTTACGTTCGTCGCGCGAGCAAGCACTTTGAACCTCGCCCGGCATTGAGGGCAGGCTATTCCTATTATCCAAGAGGTTTGTGTTTGAAATGGCGGACGCCGCTGCTGTATTCGGCAACGATGTGGCCGTTTCCGCGGAGCTTGTACTTGTAGGTGGTCAGTCCTTCGATGCCCATCGGACCTCGTGCATGTAGTTTGCCGTTGCTGATCCCCACCTCTGCGCCAAAGCCAAAACGGTAGCCATCCGCAAAACGTGTCGAAGCATTGTGGAATACGCCGGCGGCGTCGACTTCCTGCAAAAAACGCTCGGCGACCGATTGATCTTCCGTAACAATGCATTCGGTGTGCTTCGAACCGTACCGGTGAATGTGTTCCAGCCCCTGTTCCAAGGTATCCACAATTTTCACCGAGAGGATGAGGTCGGAGTATTCGGTCGACCAATCCTTTTCGATCGCGGGGACTAGTTTTGCCTCTGGAAGCAGGGCCAGGACACGGGGACAGCCACGAACTTCCACATTTGCTCTTTTTAGCTCGGCGACGACTCTAGGCAGGAATGCGGGGGCGACATCCTTGTGCACACACATGACAGATTCCCTCTCCGTGGCCCAGAACAGGGATACGACTGTTCTGCTCCACGAAGGCAACGAACTCCTTCGAACCGCGTGGGATCAACAGATCGACTTCGCCCTGGAGACGCAAGAGCTCCATCACATCCGAACGAGATTGCAGTAGGTGGATGGACTCCTGGGGTACATCGGGAAACCTCGAAAGCGCCTCTCTCCAGACGGCCACTAAGCACTCGTTGCTATTTGCGGCTTCGGCGCCACCTTTGAGCAGCACTGCGTTGCCAGACCTGAGCGCCAGCGAAGCGACCTGCGGAAGGACATCGGGCCGAGATTCAAATACCACCGCAATCACGCCAAGCGCGCAGGATTCTTTCTGCAAGATCAGGCCTTGGTCGAGCTCGGTGGCTGCCAGCAGTTTTCCCAGGGGGTCTGGTAGGTTCGCGACTTCCCGGGCGCGGGCGGCCATTTCGGCGATGCCACTCTCTTTGATGCGCAGCCGTGAAAACAGGGCTGGCGTCATCTCTCCTGCAGATAGGAGCTTTTCCGCGGCGGCGCAGTCCTTTCGATTGGCAGCCAGAATCCGCCCGTCATTTCCTTCGAGTGCGTCCGCAATTGCCAGGAGAGATGCTTTGCGGGTTTGGTCTGAAAGGAGGGCAAGTTTTCGGGACGCCTCCCGCGCAGAGCGTGCAATGGAAGCGACATCAACGAGTGGTCTCGTAGTAGGCGTATTGCTCAAGCTTCGCGCTCCAGGAGAACGATGTTGTCGCGGGTGAACAGGACACGAGCAGTCGCTACCGCCTCGCTAGCGCAGTTGGCAATCCCTCTTGCAAATTCGTCGCCCTCGAGGTTCGCGATGCTTACTACATCCATCGGAGCAAATGGTTTTTCAATGCGAACGACACCCGATGAGAGCAAACTGGC
The DNA here is from genome assembly GCA_003224515.1 of Acidobacteriota bacterium. Lineage (GTDB taxonomy): Bacteria > Acidobacteriota > Terriglobia > Acidiferrales > UBA7541 > Acidiferrum. The sequence continues at coordinate 154 of QHZC01000543.1, read as the reverse complement.
CTTGCCCGACGTTATGGCACGCTGCGCGCCCGCGTCAACGACGACGCGGCCGCGGACCCCGGCCGCGTAGGCAAGCCAGCGGCGTTTGCCCTTCATTCGGTTGGACGGCAGAAAAACAGTCCCTTCGGATTCTCCCGCAAAGATGCGTGGAAGT
>QHZC01000541.1 GCA_003224515.1 Acidobacteriota bacterium | reverse complement strand
GATGACACGGTCGTGGAGCGGGGTCAGATTCACTGCCATCTTGAAAAACCTCCATAGGTGAACTTGTTGTTGTTTATAGTGTGGCTACAAGGAAAAGGGGAATTAGCACTCCTCGTAGCCGACTGCTAATATAGCAGAAACTGCTGCCATGTCAAGCATTTCCCGGACAGATCGGGTGATCTCTTGTGGATTTCCTATCAGGCTAAGTCACATATTTAGAATAATTTAAGTGGTGCAAGAAAAATATGGCACTTGGTGATTGTACTGCTGGTAGGCCGGGCGTAGAATCCGACACCTCGGAGTCCAATGGGATCACTGCTCTACATTCGGCTCATCGGCTACACGGCAGGGACGCTGCTGCAGCTTTTCTGGATGGTGGTCATCCTCGGCTACCGCCGTCAGCGCAATTTTGAGCGTGTCTTTTTCTTTCTGTGTCTGGCGTTATTCCTTTTCTACGCCGGATCCCTGCTCGCCCTAAATTCTCAGATTCATTACCTGCAACCTCCGGGGGGGCTCAATCAGTTTGCGATTGTCATGATTTCCGCTGGCCTGTTTACTTTGCCCGCTCTCTTATTGCATCTGCACATGGAATATGCAGTGCTGGTCCTTTTTTATGCGCTGTGTTTTCACCTGGCTTACCATCGAATTCCGCTTCTCCTCGAAGAGCCACATTTTAATTTTCTCGTGCCGGGAAGTTCTTTGGGAGAGGGCTTCGCCATGGTGCTTGCCGTCGCGCTGGCGTGGTGCGCGATTTGGCAGTGGCGTTTCGCGACGATCGCTCCTGATCGGCCGCAAGGTTATTTTCATGGAACGTTGTTGCTGTTTTTCACGCTGTCATTTTTGGCGGTCACCGGCTTGCACCTGGGACCATTTCATCCGGAAACGCGGACCGCTGAGTCGCTCGCAACTTCTTTTGCTCTGCTGCCCATTCTGCCCTTCACAGCGCTCATATACCTCGTACAGCGGCATAACTTTTTGCAGATCGGACGGCAAAAAAATCTGCTTTATGCGGTCTCCGCGACGTTTCTGGCGCTGCTTTATCTGAGTCTAGTGCGCCGCGTCGGCACCTGGCTGGAGCCTCTCCTTCCGCCGGAAGCCTCTGCATCCATACTGCTCTTCGTGCTGGTGATATTTATCGAGCCCTTGCAGCGCGTGCTGGGCCGGCGGCTCATGGAAACGGCGCACCAGGAAATGGACCGCGTGCAGCGCCTAACCGCGGAGATTCAGCAGGAAGCGCGGCAGGGAAATCTGCGAGGACTCGTGCGTTTCGTCGAGAAGCGCGTCAAGGAAGTGTTTGAGCTAGCGGCAGTGAGCCTGACGCTTGTTGACCAGAATAAGGGAGAATTGCGGCCGTTTTCTAGAACGCCGGAAGAACGGGCAACCTCCGCAGCGCTGAGTGACCAGGTTTTTCCTTTACGGCAGGGACAGCAATTAATGGCCGTGTTGAGAGCGGAGCCGCATGGTGCCGCATTGCCGGGGGAAACACGCGCGGCGCTGGAGTTCTTGTGCGAGCAATTGCTTGCCGCGCTGGATTTGTGCCGGTTGATCGAACAGAAGCTACGGCTGGAGAGAGAATTGGCGGAGCGCGAGCGGCTGGCGGTGTTGGGACAGATGGCCGCCAGCATCTCACACAACTTGAAGAATCCGCTGGGATCCATGAAAACCATATTGCAGGTGCAGCTGGAGAATCCGGAACTTCCCGACTCGATGCGCGCCGAAACGAAGATGGTGCTGGAAGAGATTGGACGATTATCCGGGAAACTGAATCAGTTGCTGCAATTCAGCAGTTGCGATGCCCGAGTGGTCGTGGAAGAAGTGGCGGGCGTCTGGTTGCGCGAGGCAGAACGGCGAGGCGTGCAGATGCAAATAAAAGTTTCCGGCGGGAGCTCGGCAGTGGCGGCCGGCGCGGAAGCTGTGAACGACATTCTGTCCAACCTGGTGGTGAATGCGCTGGAAGCCACGCCGCGCGGGGGACACGTCATCTTGACTGCTGCTTCGCACCATGGGGCATATACCCTGGCGGTAGAAGACGATGGGCCGGGAATACCGGCAGCACTGCGAGAAAAGATTCTCCAGCCCTTCTTCACGACAAAGTCGCAGGGAACAGGGTTGGGTCTGGCGATTGTGGCCCGGCGCGTGGCCGAGTTCGGCGGCAACGTGGATTGGGAGAGCCCCGTGCGGGAGGGGCGCGGCACGCGATTCCAGGTGACACTTCCGATGGAAGACGCAAAGAAGTACCGCACGCTTCGCTCGGGGCAGACGAAGTAAGGAAAAGAGAATGATGAAGACCATTTTGATCGTGGATGATGAAGCTGCGGCGAGATACGGGCTGCGGAGAGCGCTGGAGGCCAAGTATCGAATCGAGGCGGCCGATTCGGCCGAAGCGGCACGAGAGGCGCTGGGCAGGACGGGCTTGCGTTTCTGAGTTGGATGCGCGAACAGGGGAGTCAAGTGCCGGTGCTGATGGTCTCGGCACTGGACACGGCGAAGACGGCAGTCGAAGCGCTGCAGCTTGGCGCAGCGGACTATCTGGTGAAAGGGTTCGAGCTGGAAGAGCTGCGCCAGCGCGTTGCCAATTTGCTGAAGCTCTCGACTCTCGAAAAGGAAAACGACGCGTTGCGGCGCCGCATGGCTACGGAAGGCCAGTTTGGGCAGATGATTGGCAGATCAACCGAAATGCGCCGAGCATTTGAAATGGCGGACCGCGTGGCACCGACAGATTCGACGGTGCTGATCTTGGGAGAGAGCGGCACGGGAAAAGATTTGCTGGCGCAGGAAATTCATGCGCGCTCGCCTCGGGCGGGGAAAGCGTACGTTGCGGTGAATTGCGCGGCGCTGCCGGAGACGCTGATCGAATCGGAATTGTTCGGTTACGAACGCGGGGCGTTTACCGGAGCGGCGCAGCAGAAAAAAGGGAAATTTGAACAATCCGGTGACGCAGGCGAAAGTGTTGCGCGTGCTGGAGAACCGCACGATCGAACGGCTCGGCGGGACGCAATCGATTCCAGTGGATGTCCGGGTGATTAGCGCGACGCACCGCAATCTGCAGGCCGAGATTCGCGCCGGGAAGTTTCGCGAGGATTTATTCTACCGGCTCCGTGTGGTAACCGTCGACCTGCCGCCGCTGCGGGCGCACAAAGAAGACATTGCGCTGCTGGCAGAAACTTTCTTGCAATTGCATGGGGCGCGCTTGGGGCGGACCGCACGGCTCAAGCGCGATGCCGTGGCGACAATTGAGAAATACGATTGGCCGGGCAACGTGCGCGAATTGAAAAACGCGCTGGAGCGAAGCATGGTGTTCTCTCGCGGGGACGAGATAGGCGTGGAAGATTTGCCCGGTGAAGTTGTGCACGGCGAGTCGATTTCACACAAGCACAGCGGGGACGAGCAGGACAATGGAATCAGCGAACGCGATTTTCGCGAGGCCAAGCGGAAGTTTGAGGTTGCCTACCTGACTAGGCAACTGGCGGAACATCGTTGGAACGTCTCGCGAACCGCGGCGACGATCGGATTGCACCGGCAGAGTTTGCAGGAGAAATTGCGCGAGTTGGGTATCCGGCGGCCGGGCAGAGAACCATTGGAAGACGAATAAGAATTAACGCAGAGACCGCCCCGACCCGGTCGGGGTAACGCCGGACGCAGAGGGCGTAGAGAAAAGAAATGAAGCGGAGAGTCAGTGAATGACTGCCGGGAAAAATGAGGCGGGAGTCGCCGGATACATTCTGGCGGGAGGCGGGAGCGCACGATTTGGGCGGGACAAGGCGCTCGTGGAAGTCGGCGGAAGGC
>QHZC01000540.1:1778-6511 GCA_003224515.1 Acidobacteriota bacterium | reverse complement strand
CGAATCTTTGAGGATCCAGAGCATTCTGAGACCGAACGACGCGAAATCATCATTGAACTAAACCGCGGTGCGGTATGTGGTGGTGCCACAGCCGTGTTCCGTCGATAGGTAGTGCCCACCGCATCTTCCAGTTTTCCTCTCCTTGCGCGTTCCTTTGCGACATCATCAGACGGCTGTTCGCAGCAGCCAATCCCTCTCGCAAAGGAGCTCTCGTATGACTTCTCTTCGCCAACGCATGATCGAGGACATGCAGGTCCGGAACCTTGCCGTGGGCACCCAACAAGTGTACGTCCAACAGGTCTCGCTCTTCGCGCGACACTTCCACAAGTCGCCTGAACTGCTGGGACCCGAGCAGATCCGCACCTACCAGATCTATTTGACGAATGAAAAGGAACTGGACACCACCACCATTATTGTGGCGATGTCGGCGCTCCGTTTCCTGTACAAGATCACTCTCAAAAGGAATTGGTCTCTGGATGAGGTCATTCCCGCCCCAAAGAAGCCTCAAAGGCTGCCCGTCATCCTGAGCCCCGAGGAGGTCCTTCACTTTTTGAACTGCGTTAGGAGCAGAAAGCATCGCGTCATCTTGACCACGTGCTATGCCGCCGGGCTGCGTGTCTCCGAGGCCATCGCCCTCACCCCGCCCGCCATCGACAGCAAACGCATGGTCATCCGGGTCCAGCAAGGCAAAGGGCAAAAAGATCGCTACACGATGTTGTCGCCCAAACTGCTTGAGATCCTGCGTGCCTGGTGGCTCGTCGAGAAGCCAAAAGATTGGCTCTTCTCGGGCGAGTTTCCGGGCCAACACATCGGTCAGTTGGCGGTTCAGTTGGAGTGCCGGAAGGCCCGTCTGATTTCGAAGATTCCGAAACCCATTACACCCCATTCGCTGCGCCACGCCTTCGCCTGTCATCTGCTCGAACAAGGTACCGACGTCCGCAAGATTCAACTCCTGCTCGGGCATCGCAGTTTGGCCACAACCGCAAAATACTTGACCATGGCGACCAGCAAAGTCTGCTCCACCTCAAGCCCTCTGGATTTGCTGCCTCGCCCGGTTTCGATGGAGGTGAAGCCCGCATCACCCCACTCCCGCTGATCGCCCACTCCGGTGGAGCGCCCGAAGTGGGAAGTGGCGGACATCTTCCGCCGCTACGGCGAAGCCTATCGTCAACAGCATGATGGGTCGCTCTCAACAGCGCAGCGACGTGTCATGACCGCAATCGAAGTGTGTCGCACCGCAGCTCTCGGCGGTCATCTCGAACGCTGCGACTGCTGTAATCACGAGCGGCCTTGCTATGACAGTTGCGGCGACCGCCATTGCCCGAAGTGCCAATCACTCGCGCGTGCTGCGTGGGTCGAGAAGCGAACGGCCGAAGTTCTCCCGACACACTATTTTCATGTCGTCTTCTCCGTCCCCGAGCAGATCGCTTCCATCGCTTACCAGAACAAAGCGGTCGTCTACGACATTCTGTTTCGTGCCGTGGCCGAGACCTTGACCACCATCGGCGCCGATCCCAAACATCTGGGAGCCGAGATCGGCTTCTTTGCCGTACTCCACAGTTGGGGACAGAACCTGATGTTTCATCCCCATCTCCATTGTGTCGTCCCGGGCGGCGGAATCTCTCCCGACGACAGTCGGTGGATCTCCTGCCGCCCGCACTTCTTCCTGCCCGTGCGCGTGTTGTCCCGCTTGTTCCGCCGATTGTTTCTAACCTATCTCCAGGAGGCCTTCGACGCTGGCAATTTGCAGTTCTTCTCTTCGCTCGAGGCCCTACGAGATCCGCAGGCTTTCCAGTGCCACCTCGATTCCGTCAGAAACCTGGAATGGGTCGTCTACGCCAAGCCGCCCTTCGCTGGCCCCCAGCAGGTGGTCGACTACGTCGGCCGTTACACCCACCGGGTGGCCATTTCCAACCAGCGGATCCTGGACATCAAGAACGGCCAGGTGAAGTTCATATGGCGGGACTATCGCGATCACAACCAGCAGAAAATCATGCCCCTCTCGGCCGACGAGTTCATCCGGCGATTCCTCCTGCACGTTCTACCGAACGGGTTCCACCGCATCCGTTACTACGGCTTCCTGGCCAATCCCCATCGCAAGCAGAAACTAGAGCTGTGCCGCCAACTTCTCGGCGCGGTTCCTTCACCAACTCCGCCGGTGGGCTCTTCCGAGCCGGTGACGCCCGAGGATTATCGGGATCGATACGACAGGCTCACCGGGCGTTCTTTGCGAGAATGCCCTGTTTGCCACCGCGGCCACATGATCGCCGTCCAGGCTCTGCAGCCGGTTCGTTCCTCGCCCGCTATCCAAGACACATCATGATCGATCGCCAGCGAATCCGAGCTGCCTTGGTCGCGAACTCGAGGCCGTCGAGTTGGAGGGCTCGTGCTGTCTTACGCCGTTCAAAATCTTGTGCGGTTGCCGAAATGGCCATGTATTTCGCCCGCTCCCGACTGCCAGAAGCTTGCCGCGGCACAGCTCAACAGCGCACTGCCGGCATTACTCGCCGCTTGCTCTCTCCCTCTCCTCCCGCATTCATCGAACAAAACCCATAGGGCAAAGCTCCTGCCGCGGTTTAGTCCAACCCATTTTTAGCTCACCGGCACGGCTCCGATCACGTCTCGGTTCCGCCTACACCTACTGTCGCCGCGCCGCTAAGCTAAAAATGCTCTGCATTAAGTTAGGCCCGCATTCTACCAGGATTAGATAGAGGTTCGACATACCAGGGTGAGGAGGCTCTCGGCGCGGAGTCGCGAGTCGAGAGTCGAGCGCCGAGAGGGCTCTATTCAGCGCTCGGGCTGATCTTCATGACTTTACCCTCGTCACGGATCGCTTCCAGGCAGGCCTTTCGGTCGCCGAGTTCCCGGCACTTCTCGACATCGAGATGAAAGTTGAAGAGCATTTGCTGCTTATTCGAGCTTATACCCTGCTCGCCGGCTTCATCCAGCGCGACCTCCGCGTCGTGCTTCGTCAACATATTCGGATCGTCACGGTAGCGCACGATCGCATCTGCCGCTTTTCTGAGAATCAACACTTGGCGCTGAGCCTCTCTTTCTCGTTCTTCCTGAAGACGATTCTTGTAGAGGATCCACGTCACCACTGCGCCGACGATTATCAGGCCCAAAATCGTTACGTTTCTCACGTGTGACGAACCCTCACCCATCGCGCCCAAAGCCTACAGCCGTAATCGAAGGAATGTCTAGGCCCCGAGGCGCGGGGTAGCGCGTGTCTCGGGCCGTCGGGTTGTGAACAATGGGAATCGGAGCGGACGGCGGAATTAAGACCCTGGGAACTGAAGATGGGGCGCGGGAGCTTCGCGACGCCGAGAGCGTAGCGTCCGTTTGATGCGGACTACCGAGCAGCCGAGGCGCTCGGCGCGGAGGCGATCGTCTCGGGTTGGCTGAAGATCTGGAAGCGGTGCGGCGTCATCAAGCGGAAGCGGCGCAACTATTTCCATCTACGACCACGGGCCGAAACGACTTAGCCTTCGTCCGGCCTGCGCACGGTCTCGAGCAGTCTGCCGACTGCGCTGTCGTAGCTCTTCGGTCTCAAAAAAGTGTTCGTGAATGCGGCAATAAAAGGAGCCGTCTCTGTTGCCGTGGGTCAGCGGCATCAGCTTCTGATCACCGTGAAGACAGAGCGGGCAGTACGGACCGCCGCTGCCGTCCTTCTTCCAGTACATGCTGTCATCTGCGGGACGGCACTCAAGCTCGCTCATGAGCTTCTCGAAGGCCAGCTTGCCGCTGCGCTCTTCAGCGAGTTGAGCCTGGAGAACTTCAATTTGCTTCTTTTGATCCCGATTCCGTGTGAACCATCCTCGAATATATGCCCACGCGGACTCAGCGACCTTCTTTTCGACCACTCCTGAGATGGGGTCCATACAGAGTCCTTCTTGAGGCCGAGTTAAGAAAGCCCCAGTTACCCAACTTTAGCATGCCTCGGATAGACGGAACAGAAGCGAAGGCTCCCTCTGACCGCCACGGAAAAAGGGAAAGCGCGGGCTGGAACCCGGGCCGGCTTTGGACCAGCTAACTAACTTGCCTGCTTCGCGGTGGCCACGGTGGCCTGCTCTCTTGCGTAGAGTTGGCGGACTGAGATAATTGTTCGATGGCACCCGATATCTCCAACCTTCAGCTGGCCCCGGAGCCACCGCCTACCAGACGGGACTGCGCGATGATGGAGCAGGCCGCAAAGTACATCCAGCACACTGCTGAGGAGTGGTATCACACCACGCGTCGAAAGCTTGGGCACTCGCGCTTGATCCTGGAGCCGGTGGTATTGAAACCCATCTGTGACGATTGCTTGGTTCAGCTCGATCTGCCGACGACAGTGGATAGGTGCTGGACCTCAAAGGCGCATGAAATCGTTGTTGTGCTACCGGAGAAAACAAGACCAGAACGCGTCAGCATTTATGACCGCGGGAAACGCTTAGTCCACCTATGGCGAAGAGAGGGATCATATCCAGACCGGTGGCGGGAGGTGGGGTGCTCCGACTGTAGGCAACCGATCCACGACGGTTATGGCATTGTTAGCGTCTACGAAGAGCCATTTGCGGATTACTTCGGCCTGCCTGACCCCGAGGATGCCCCAAGGAAACTGCGCGGCGACAGAAAGAAAAGAGTAAGGGAGAGACTAGCCAAGATATATGGTAGCCGCTGCTTTGAATGCGGTCGGAGGCGAAAGCTAACGCTAGACCACATCGAGCCTAGGGCGATCGGTGGAACATGGCTCA
>QHZC01000540.1:1041-1745 GCA_003224515.1 Acidobacteriota bacterium | reverse complement strand
GGACCTTCCTGCGGCGAATGTGGTTGTTGCCTTAGATATGCTCTTGCGGCCACCACCATCGGATAGCTATGACGGTCCAATTTGGTGAAAGGCCCGCGGCCCGAATCGCGGGTACCGGGCCGTGAAACATTATAAAACCGGTAACCTATAATTAGTTTGTGCATATGATATAAGCGGTGGTACAAAACGAGCGCTGAAATTCATGTTCTGGGCGTGGCTCCTCAAATACAGTTCGTTATTGGTAACGGGTGCCGTCAGCTTCGCGGTTAGCTATGCGCTCTACCGGCTGACCAGCGAACGATCGGACCTGATCTACTATACGAGTCACGTCCAATATGTGACTATCCCGCCGCAGCAGGGACAACAGCAGATACCACCGATCGGAACCTTCACCTTGTTCGTGTGGAACAGCGGCAACGCGCCAGCCAAGGATGTTCAGATCGGCTACTACTGGCTTCCTGCGAACAACGTATACCCAAACGTCCAACGGCAGACCGTGGCGCTTCCCGGCCCAGGCGCCGGTCAAGTTATGACGTTTGGTTCTATCCCACCGAAAACGGTCTTGAGTATCTCGCACCTGTTCTACAATGTGTTCACCGTCGAGCAGATCATCTCCTACGTCAATTGGGAACAAGGTACGGCCAAGAGAATCCCAGTCATGCTGCAACGGATCTGGCCGAAGTGGTATCAGCGGGTGCTGTGGG
>QHZC01000540.1:0-1029 GCA_003224515.1 Acidobacteriota bacterium | reverse complement strand
GTTTTTGTGGATGGTTTACTACACAAAATAAAGGCCGAGGCCCGGGTTTCGGGTTCCGTGCCTTAAGATGTGTCTTCCCTTCGGAACCAGGGTAGAAGGACTAGACCTAGAACAAGAATCACGAGGGCCTTCATAGGGGTACCTCGGTGGGGCGGATTCTATCCCAAAAAGCAAAAGGCCGGGACCTTGCGCCGGCACAACGCCCCGGATTCACTGCGCCCGATTACGTATTAGCCTTTCTATTCCACAACGTAACTAGGCCACACAGACTGCATGAACGCATCCAAAACGGCCTCGGCGAGGTTGACGACGAAAACTTGGATTCGATTGTCATGGTCACCTGAACGCTCTTTTCATCGAAGTCTGTGCTACCGCATAGGCATGTGGATAGGGGTTTAGGTTTGCTGGGTGTTGCCATCCGACTGTTCCTCCGTGCGGGGAATTCTACCACCGGAGTTTTAAGATGCGGATAAACCTGTCGAGCAGACCAGCCAACACATCATCGGTAAGGTGATCCCAGGAACTGCGGCTTTGCAGCGTAGTAAGGAAGGCGCACTGCGCTCTCGGAAGTTGTCGAACATCTCTCGCCGCCCGCGGGATCTGATTCCGGCGTGTTAAGCCTCAATGATCCCATTGCGGATCGCATATCGGACCAGATCCGCCGTCGAATGGCAATTCGTCCTCGAAAGGATATTCTGCCTGTGTACTTCCACGGTCTTCGCGCTGATGCCGAGCATTTCCGCAATTTTCCCACTGTGCAATCCCTGAGCGAGAAGTTTGACAATTTCCTTTTGGCGAGTTGTTAGACCGGACTGAGGCTTTCCACGGTCGCGTTTCAGCGGGCGATGCATGTTAGGTGTCATTGCAGGTAAGTAAAAGGTTTCATTACTCACCAGCGCTTGGATCGCAGAGATCAGATCGCGATCAGAGTCACGCTTACGGACATAGCCGTGAACGCCAGCTTGACGCATTTCTTGCATCAGAACACCGCTGTCGTGAATGGTAAGAATCAATATCTTGGTCTGTGGC
>QHZC01000539.1 GCA_003224515.1 Acidobacteriota bacterium | reverse complement strand
GGCTGACCTGATTTTCTCGGCTTGGGCTTGATTCAGCTTCGCAAGCACCGCCAGCATATTTTGCGCTTGCTGAAGATCGCCTCGCCTGCGATACGCGGCAGCCAGATTGAAATAGACCGAAGCATTATTTGGATCAAGCTGCCTCGCTGTTTCCAAATGCGAAATCGCGTCGCCCGCTCGATTGTCCAATAAAATAAGTTTGCCCAAGGCAAGTTGCGAGCCGGCGTAGTTGGGGCGCTCGGCTACCGCTTTCTCGAGAGCCTCTTGCGCCTCCGTGAATTCTGGCTGTCCCGGTGCGATGCCAGAGCGGAGCAGCGCCTCGCCCAGGAGCGTAAGCAGCACGTGATCGTGACGTCCTTTCTTGACTCCCTCGCGCGCAGCGCGAACCGCCTCCAATACATCTCCTTCGAACATCGCCTTTTGCGTGGCGGCCAGAAACGCAATATCAGTCTCAGGCGCAAGTTCGCGGGCCTGGTCGAAATCCTTCTCGCCGGCATCCAAGTCATCCAGCAACGCCAGAAAGATGCCGCGCTGGTAGTGCAAGTGCGCAGAATTTGGCAAGTGATCCAATCCCAACTCCACTACGTGCAGGCCAACCGCGTATTCCTGCTTCGCCATGCATGCGTCGGCCACAAATAGGTACAGTTTCTCGTTCTCCGGCGCGAGCTTTGATGCCCATTGCAACGCTTCCAGCGCCTTTTGGTTTTGACCGTCGCCGACATACGCCTGGGCTAGCAGATTGTTGACATCTGCATTGTCATGTCCGGCAGCGCGAAGCGCAGTCAGAATCGGAATTGCCTGCGTAGGCTGGCCGGTTGCAACGAAGCACAGAGAAAGATTGAACCTTGCAGCGTAGTCATTCGAATCTCGTCCCCGTGCGGCGAGCAAGTGCGGAATTGCTTCGGCAAACGAACCTGCCCGTGTGAGCGCCGATCCCTTTTGCAGTTCCTCCTCAGCCCGAGAATCTGGTTCGCGGGCGGATCGGTCGCTTGGGGCTTGAGCCTTTGCGGTTTGAGGCATTTGGAGTGGCCGGTTCTGCCCCACCTGCGCCAATAAACCTAAGGACACCGACATCAGCACAACGTCCCCGAGTGCAGCCCGCAACCGTACACCTACTTCCACTTCCCCTCTCCTTCCACAATCGCAATGAGCGTATCACGGCACGGTGGGCGAATTTGGGTGGAAAGCAAACTGGGCACGGCAGCACTTTCTACCTTACTCTGCCCGTATCCTCACTGGCCAAACTGTGCGCCCACATCTTCACTGCGCTAAACCTGCAAGCGGGCTCCGTGACTCTCGTTTGCCGTCGACGTGGTGGTGGGCGAGGGGAGCGTCCCGGAGGATGTCCTGCTGGACGCACGAAACATGCCTCGCCGGTGGAGACATTTTCAATGTCGCGTGCACAGGCCTCGGCGGATTCGAAGTCATCGCAAGTCCGCATTGAAGGGAATTGCAGCGTTTCGACCATAGCACTGCCAGAAAGACCCTAGAACTTTATGCTTGACAAATCTTGTGAATAAAGTATACAAAACCAGCGCGAGTCGCTCCCGACTCCGGGTAGCGGTTTCACTCGATCGTCGAGTAGGGTCCTCGGCCGCGTGAATTCCATGGAAAGATTCCTCGTCATCTGCTTTCCCGTGCGTTCTTGGGTCTGTGCATCCTTATAGGGTTTGGCGCCGTATCAACCTGGGCGCAGATCACCCAAGGAAGTATTTCCATCTCCGTCACTGACCAGAATGGCGCCATGCTTCAGGGTGCCGACGTGGTGCTTCAGGATCTTGCCACCAACACAACCAGAAATGCCACAACTGGACCGGCCGGAACGTACACGTTCGCGGGGCTGCCCACTGGAAACTACCGGCTGAAGGTTACCAAGGCCGGCTTCGAGACCCACGTGTTTGAGTCGGTCGCGGTTTCGGCGACCCGAATGACGGACCTCAAGGCCGCGCTGAAAGTAGGCGCCGTGAACGAACAGGTGGTGGTCAGTGCCGAGGAGATCCCTGTGCTCGAGATCGATTCCAACGCCATTACCGGAACCATCGACATGCGGCAGGTCGAGGACCTACATGCGGCAGGTCGAGGACCTGCCCATCGTAGGCCGCGATATCTCAGCCTTATCCCGTCTGGTTCCGGGGTATGCCGGCGGAACCTGGAACGGCCTGCCTTACATGGCAACGGGCAACAACGTGGATGGCGTCATTGGCACCACGCAGCGCATGAAGTTCGCCGGCGCGGCAACGCCACTGGTTCAAGCGCGCGTCGAGAACATGGAGGAGATGACGGTCCAGACCGACCAGTTGAATATGAACACCGGCTATGGGACCTCGGACATGCAGGTGAATTTTGTCACCCGCCGCGGCACCAACTCGTTTCATGGACGCGTTTATGAAGATTTCCGCAACGCCGCTTTGAACGCCAATACTTGGACAAATGACGCTACGGGACTGAAGA
>QHZC01000538.1 GCA_003224515.1 Acidobacteriota bacterium | reverse complement strand
CCCACCGCGATGGCATGCGCCGTCAACTTTTGTTCCTCCGCTCTCATCTCCGCATGTCGCTGCTGCACTTCCGCCAGCGTCGCAGCCTCCAGATTGTCCAGCAGGTCGTCCGCTTTCACACCAAACCCCTTACGCCCACTCACTTCCACGTACGGCTTCTTGGCCTGTTCCGGCGTAAGCTCGTAGCCCATCTCCGCTGCGCATCGCGGCGTCAGCGCCACTATTTCATACGACAAGTGAATCGACCGCCCCGCTTCTTTCCCATGTCCCAGCGCCCGCAACCCCGCCGCCACTACCTTTTGCAAATACGCCTGCCGCGCATCGATCACGTTGTAAACGCTTGATGCTGGCTCACCAAAGTGCGGTGCCTGCGCATCATTCGCACCGCTCGTCGTAGCCCAAACCGTTTGCCCCTGTGGCGCATTCGGCCACATCCGGTAGTGAAAATCCTTCCCCAACAATCCGAATTTCCAAAGTTGGTAGGCAATGTCCTTCCCGACATACGTCACCGTCCCATCCGAACGCACAATAATCTTGTCCTGCGAATTCTCCGCGTCTTCCTTGTTCTCTGCGTCCTCTGTGTCCGCTGCGTTAATTCCTGAATTTTCTTCTTCCTTCCAAGGCATGATCCAGCAACCCGCCATCTTTCCGCTCGTCGCCAGTTGAATGGCCCCCGACTTTTTCAGCATCCCGAACGCCGCATCCCAGAACTTCAGGTGCAGAATTTCGCTCTCCCGCGCCAGCAGATCGTAGCCGATATCCAGCCGCGCCATCGTGCGCAGGTGGCATCCGACAATCGCATCCGCCACGACTTGCGCCACCTCGGCATCTTGTCCTTGTCCTTCTTCGATGGACTTCAGCGTCTCCCCGCGCAACTTCGCTGCCCGCGCCTTATCCTCCGCAAAGAAGCTCGTCGCCTTCGCGTATATGTCCCAGCAGTAATAATCGAACTTTGGTTCCGCTGCCCGGTTCTTCACCCAAACCGGCGTGACCTTTTCCATTTGCAACAGGCCGATCACCACGTCTGCCACCTGCACGCCTGTGTTATCAATGTAATTCTGAATCTGCACCCGCTTCCCGGTGTGCCGCAGGATCCGCACCATGGTGTCGCCCAGCACCGCATTCCGTACATGTCCGATGTGCGCCGCCTTATTCGGATTAATGCTCGTATGCTCGACGACCACCTTGCCGCGTTCCCCAGCTCTCCCTGCCTTCCAGACGTCTCCGCGCTCCTCAGCGCTCTCCGCGTCTCTCTCATGTCCCTTCTCTTTCCCGCCGCTCGCCGCTCGCCACTCGCCACTTGCCTGCGCTTGAGTACTTGCCCAGAATGCCCCCCGGTCGAAGTACGCATTCAAATACCCGCCGCCAGCCACCTCGACCCTGGTGATCCCCTCGACCCTGCCCAATCCATTCGCAATTTCCTGCGCAATCTGCCGCGGCGGGCGTTTCAACCGTTTCGCCAATTCAAAACACACCGGCGAAGCCGCCTCCCCCATCTCAACTTTCGGCGGCCGCTCCAGCACAATCGCGGGCTCCACGCCGTATTTCTCGCGAATGTGCCCTGCCAGCGCCTCACGCAATCGATTCGTCAGTGTTTGGTACAAGAGTCCTCAGTCAAAGAAAATCGCATGAACGGAATCACGTCAGTATAGGAGATGCCCCAATCAGGGTAAAGAATGAGAGGAAACAGCAATCGCCTCGAACCTTACAGAAACGTTCCTTCCTATGCCGTGCCATTGTTATTCCTTGGCCTTCCTTCCTCCTTCTCGGCCTAGTACTATAGCGTTAAGACAATTAGAAATGTAATCTTACTGAGTTATCGCAGGCTGTAAACTCTCGACGCCAGCTCCGCCGAGCCGCTTGTCCGCGCCACTCCCGTCAACCTGACGAAGAACGCCCCACCGCAAGTCCTTTTTGATTCAAAACTTTGCGCCCTCTTCCATTTTCCGTATCTTGTAAGTTTTTTTGCTTGCCGGTGCTACGAAAACTGTCGGGGGTACCGCTTCTTCCTATCAACAACCATAAGCCTTACTTGAGGTTTGCATTCCCTGGCCACGCTCTTGGCTTTCACTCTGTGCTCAAAGAGTGTTTCGCAACTCCTTTGAGAACAAGCGGTTCCACTCTCTTTCTAAGGACAGCCGGGGTGTACCCCAACTCTTCCCATTCTGGAACTCGAGCTAGTCGGGACCGCGCTCTGATTTGGCGTTCGGGCGAGCCACAAGTCATGAATCCCCGGCCTGCTGCGCGTGATGGGTCACCCTCTGGTTTGACACCTTTACCCTACCGCCGATAGTATCAATCTGCACCCGGCGGAGAGATGTTTCGGGCGGCAATCCCACCCGCTCGGCGGCATCCCATGAAACTCGCTTATTTCGACTGTTTTTCGGGCATTAGCGGTGACATGACGCTCGGCGCCCTCGTTGATGCCGGCTGCGACGTGGAACTCCTCCGCGCCGAACTGCGCGGTCTCGGGGTCCCCGGCTGGGAGCTCACCGCCAAAAAAGTCTGGAAAAACGGCATGGCCGCCACCCATGTGCAGGTCAAGACCGAAGACCAGCAAAAACATCGCTCGCTCAACGCGATCCTCGAAATCCTCCTGAAATCGCAACTCGCCTCCGAGGTGCGTCACTGCGCCGCAGAAATTTTCGTCAAGCTTGGCGAAGCCGAAGCCCGCGTCCACGACGTGCCGCTCGAAAAAATTCATTTCCACGAAGTCGGCGCCGTGGACGCCATCGTGGACATTGTCGGCGCTTGCATCGGCTTCCACGCCCTCGGCATTGAAAAATTCGCCTGTTCCGCGCTAAATGTCGGCGGCGGCACAGCAAAAATGGCCCACGGAGTTTTGCCCGTCCCCGCACCCGCAACGGCGAATTTGCTGCAAGGCAAGCCCACCTACTCCAACGGCGTCGAAAAAGAACTCGTCACGCCCACCGGCGCTGCGATCGTCGCGACGCTTTGTGATTCATTTGGCCCGCAACCTCCGATGAGCGTCACCGCGATCGGTTATGGAGCGGGCACGGCGGATCTCGAAGGCCAGCCCAACGTCGTCCGCATCATGATCGGCGAAGCCCCGGAAGAAACCGTCGCTGGCTTCGATGAAGAAATTGCCGTCATCGAAGCGAATCTCGATGACATGAATCCTCAAATTTACGGCTATTTCCTGGAAAAAGCTTTGGCCGCAGGCGCTCTCGACGTCTACACCACACCGGTGCAGATGAAAAAGAATCGCCCCGGCACGCTTCTCACGGTTTTGTGCAAGCCGCAGGATACGAATACACTGACGTCGCTGATCTTTGCCGAAACCACGACCTTCGGGGCGCGCAGCTATCGCGCGCAACGCCGCACGCTTCCGCGCGAATTCCTGAATGTCACAACGGCCTTCGGCGACGTGCGCATCAAGATTTCCCGCGTGAATGGCCGCATTATGCACGTCGCACCGGAATACGACGACTGCCGCAAACTGGCCGTCGAAAAAAACGTGCCTCTGCAGCGCGTGATCAGCGAAGCCCTCCGCGCCTACCAAGGAGGCTCATGATTTCTGTTGGTGTTCTAGCATGATACATCGCGCCTTCTATTTTTTTTCGGCCTGTAGGGGCGCTCGCCGCGGCGGGCTGCCCCCAGCTTGGCGGGATTGCTCAAGAATTGGCTAGGTAGATCGTGAATCTGTGCCAGCGGCTTCGAGCCGCCAACTTTTTCTTGGAACTGAAAACTGACAATCCTAAAAATGACCGATAAACGCAAATACTACTTGACCACGCCGATCTATTATACGAACGGACTGCCGCACATCGGCCATACCTATTCGACAATTGTCTGCGACACCGTTCGCCGCTACAAACGCATGCGCGGCTACGACGTGGTCATGACCACCGGCACCGACGAGCACGGTGTCAACGTGGAGCGCTCCGCGAAAAAAGCGGGCGTTCCGGAATCCGAATTCGTCGCGAAGATGGCCGCCGAGTGGCGCGCCCTTTGGGATGAACTCGGTGTTCAAGGCGACGAATTTATCCGCACCACCGATTTGAAGCACGCGCACACCGTGCAATGGCTTTTCAAGCAATGCCGCGAAAACGGCTTCGTCTACCCCGGGCACTACACCGGGCAATACTGCATCTACGACAACGCCTACGTGGATGTGAAGCCCGGCGAAAACTGTCCCGATTGCGGCCGGTCTACGGAGACTGTCACCGAAGCAAATTACTTTTTCAAACTCTCTGCCTTTCAAAAACCGCTACTCCAGTGGTACGCCAAGCATCCGGATTTCATCCAGCCGGAAGCCCGTCGCAACGAAGTTCTCAGCTTCGTCGAAGGCGGCCTCCGGGATCTCAGCATAACGCGCACCACGATTCGTTGGGGCATTCCTGTCCCTGGCGAAGAACCGCACGTTTTTTATGTTTGGTTCGATGCGCTCACAGCGTACCTCAGCGCCGTCGGCGGCCCGCAGTATGAAAAGACGGGATTCTGGCCCGCGGATGTTCATCTCGTCGGCAAGGAGATCATTCGCTTCCACGCCGTTTACTGGCCCGCCTTTTTGATGGCCGCAGGCCTCCCGTTGCCAAAACAAATCTGGGCACATGGCTGGTTGCTTATGGACAGCACCAAGATGAGCAAGTCGCTGGGCAACGTCGTGCGTCCGCGGCCCATCGTCCATGTCCTCGGCATGGATGCTCTTCGCTACTATCTTTTGCGCGAGACCGTATTTGGCCAGGACGGCAATTTCAGTTACGACGCGCTCGTGCAACGCTACAACAGCGATCTCGCCAATGGCCTCGGCAACCTTGCCAGCCGCACTGCGGCGATGATCGAGAAGAACAGCGGAGGCAAGATTCCCAAGCCCGCCGCGCTTCAACCATCGGACTCTGCCTTGGCCACGCAAGCGCAGGCTGCGATCGGCGATGTTGTTGAGCAGTACGACAATCTGGCATTCTCTCGCGCACTGGAGCAGATCTGGTCGCTGATCGCCGCGACGGACAAATACTTGACGACCGAGCATCCGTGGTCGCTCGGTGAGAGCGACGCAGATCAGCAGCGCCGTGCTACGATTCTTTGGACCACCGCGGAAGTTCTGCGAATCGCTACGGCTTTGACGCATCCGGTCTTGCCGGAGAGCACAACCAAAGTGTGGTCCTTGCTCGGCCAGCCAGGACAGCCTGGGTCTATCGCGCTGGACAATTTGAGGTGGGGACAGCTTGTGCCGGGCACGCCGCTCGGCAAGTCGCAAGCGCTTTTCCCGCGCATCGAAAAAGCAGAAGCAATCGAGAGGATGGAATCCATGGAAAACGAAGCACAAAAGCAACCGTCACCTGCTGTTGCGCCCATGCCCGCGAGCACGCCAGCCGCCATCGGCACGGCTGCCGCCGCCGCACCCCAAGCTACACCGGAGAAAATCGGCATCGAGGATTTCGCCAAGGTCGAGATGCGTGTCGGGCAGATCAAGACCGCCGAACGCATCGTTGGCGCGGATAAATTGCTCAAGCTCACCGTCGATATCGGCACCGAGATTCGCCAGATTTGCGCCGGCATCGCTCAATACTATGAGCCGGAAAAATTGATCGGCCGCAAAGTCGCCGTGGTCGTCAATCTCGCGCCGCGCAAGCTTCGCGGCGTCGAATCTAACGGCATGATCGTAGCCGCTTCCGTTGGCCCCGAAGGTCGCCCCGTCCTCGCCGGTTTCCCCGACGAAGACGTCGAAATCGGCGCCCGGCTCAAGTAGGTTTGTGGCACAGCCATTCCTGGCTGTGCAGGTTGGCGGGAGCATACTGAGTGCAGAGCACAGGCAAGAGTGCCTGTGCCGCGAAAGACCAGAGTGGTCTCCATGGAACTGATCGACTCACACGCGCACATTGATTTTCCACAATTCGCGGAAGACCGCGAAGCCATGCTCGAGCGCGCGCGCGCCGTGGGAGTGACGACGCTGCTCGCCATCGGCACAGGACCCGGCCCGGAGAAGCTCGATGCGGCATTGCCCTTCACCGAGGAGCACGATTGGATTTACGCGACGGTCGGGATTCATCCGCACCAAGCGAACGAAGTAACGCAGCAACATTTGGATGACCTGGCCCGATTGGCGAAACATCCCAAAGTCATTGCCTGGGGTGAGATTGGTCTCGACTACTATAACGAGCATTCTCCGGGCGAGGCACAGCATCGCGTTTTTCGCGACCAGCTGGCGCTGGCGCAGCAAGCAAAGCTTCCGATCATCATTCATTGCCGGGATGCTTGGTCTGATTGTTTGAGCACGATCGAAAAACACTGGCTACCAACTGGCCTAGGCGGCATACTGCACTGCTTCACCAGTACGCTCGAAGATGCGCGGCGCGGAATCGAAATGGGTTTCCTGATTTCCTTTGCGGGGAATTCGACGTATCCGAAGACGCAGAACCTTCGCGATGTTGCGAAGGAATTGCCGCTCGAGAACATTTTAATTGAGACGGACTCTCCGTACCTTGCGCCTCAGCCCTGGCGCGGCAAGCGTAACGAGCCTGCCTACGTTGCGGAAGTAGCGCGCACGCTTGCGAGTGTGAGAAACTTGCTTCCGGACGAAGTTGCTGCGGCAACCTCCGAGAATTTTCGGCGCTTCTTCGGTCTTGCTCGGCCGGGCAACTCTCGCGGCCCCAGGTCTTAAAGACAAGCGTTAAATCAGGAGATTTGCCATCGCGCTGCTCACGGCTAAAGAGATATTTGATCTCGTCCGCGACGATCTCGTCTTGGTCGAGGAAGAGCTCGCGCGACAAAGTGATGCCGCCTTTCCGCCGGTCTCTGAAATCACTGCGTATTTGCTGGGCGGAGGAGGGAAGCGCATGCGTCCCGCGCTCCTGCTTCTTTCCGCAAGCTATGCGGGCCGCAAAGATCGCAGCGCAATCCGCCTCGCGGCCGTGGTCGAGCTTCTGCACAGCGCAACGTTGATTCACGATGACGTCATCGACAGCGCCGACACACGTCGCGGCCGCCCCTCCGCGAATTCAAAATGGGGCAATCATCGC
>QHZC01000537.1 GCA_003224515.1 Acidobacteriota bacterium | reverse complement strand
ATTTTTAGGCCGTTGCCGTTCCCCTTGATGAACGTGCCGCGCCCCACGTGGCCCTGAATCAGGCCTTCGGATTCCAGTTCGGCATAAGCATTCGCCACCGTCGTGCGATGAACGCCGAGCATGGTCGCGAGCTCACGGCTGGCCGGGATGCGGTCGCCGGGGCGCAAATCTCCCGCATGAACGAGGGCGCGCAATTGGTCGCGAAGTTGGATGTACAGCGGAACGTGACTCTGTGGCTGGAGATGGAGTGGCAGCATTGTCTCTCACCTTCGGCCAATTCTACCAGATATTGGCCTGTTGCAAGAGCCAATTTGTCTCCGCCCTCCGACCGCTACGTCCGGCCCAGCACCAGGCGGTCTACCCGCCGGCTCACCTCTCGGGGGTAGGCCCCGTCGCCCCCTTTGAGCTCGATCGTGGCGCTCCCCGAGTAGCCAATTTCACTACAGGCTTCACGAACAGCCTGCCAGTCCACGTCGCCATCACCGAGGTTGGCCCACTCATACTCACTTTCCTTGCATTTGAAGTCTTTCAAGTGGATCTTGACGACCGCTTCCACAAATTTCGTTTTCATCGAGGGGTCGTCTTGTGCCCGATCCGCCCGTTGGTCTCCCCCGCTTCGAGGTCGCGAATGCACAGAGTCGTCAGATCTTTCTCATCGCATTGATAAATCTGCTTGATCGGCAAGTCCTCATCCCGTACCTGGTACTGCCCCGAGGCCATGTCCTGCGCATCATCGGCTGATGAAGTCACCACCGTGCTGCCCTCCCGCACGCGCACCCGAAACTGCCTCGACGACGGTTCGTAATTCGCGTAACTGAAGCAGTGTTTAATGCAAGCGCGCTCGGCGGCGTGCCCTACAAATTCCATCCGTGAATCCTCCGGCGCTTCAATCGTCACAATCACCCGCGTCCACGGCGCCAGCTTGCTCACTAGCTCCTCGGAGTGCTCTTCCAGGCGGTTCAGCCATCCGGTGTCTTGATACAGAAACGCGAAAAAAATCCCCGCGCAAATTCCGAATCCTGCCAAATGCCATTTTCGCGGCTTGATGCTTCCCATCACGCAAAGACCGAAAATGGCCGAAATCGTTGTCAGCCGGGATCCCAGCAACCCGATCCACCCTCCCTCTGGAGACGGACGCAGATTTTCAGGGAGAAGCCCGGTCGCGCAAAACGTCACCGCGTACAATTCTAACGGCAATTGGAATTGCCGCCACCAATCGTTTTCCTTCCTGCGCGAACACAGGTCCGTCCCTGCGCAAGCAAGCCCGAAGAAAAACGCCGCACCCGCCAGCCAAAAGTACCGCTTTCCGAAGAGCCCCAGTTGATCCGCGCCGTTATAAAGATAGAACGGTCCGCGATCCCAATCTCCGAGCAGCGAAGCCCGGCGCGCAACGTACCAGCGTGCCGCAACGAATCCGCCAGCCGCGGCCATCGGCAGCGGCACTTTCCACCACCCCGGCAATCTTGCTCTAATCTTGATGTACGCGCACGTGCCAACCAGCCACAGAAAACCTATCGGGTGAGCAAACATCGCCAGCAGTGCGAACGGCACGGCGGCGATCCAATCGCTCCGCCGCGCTCGCCAAAGAATCGCCAACCCGAAGCAAGCCACCCCGACCGACAAATAATAGTTCATGAAACCCATGTTGAACGAATAGCCGTACGCCAACATGGCCATGCAGGGAGTGAGATACCACGGTGGACGCTCCGTTACCGCCGCGGCAAAGGCAAAGACTCCCCAGAAAAAAATCAGCACGCAAATGGAAACAACCATCTTCTGCCCTACGGCAATACCCACAAGCTTCGCCACTTGTAGCAAGGCGACATCAAACAATACATTGTTCCATTGCTTGGCAATGTAGAGCCCCGGCGCTTGCCCCTTTTCGATCAATTGCGCCAGCCACGCGTTATAGACGTGGCTCGCCAGATCACCGGCCTCCGTGCGCCGGTGCCACACGCACGGGATAATGAGTACAACGGATAGAAACAGGACGCGCAGCTTGGATTCGCGCAGAAACGCGGTCACACCGGCGGACTGAATGCCAGTCGCCGCCATTCTTACCTGGAGATCACGAAGTTGTTTCGTCAAGATCGTTCCGGGCGATTCTACAATTGAAGAGCCTCGGTTCTCCCTGAGATTCAGTGATATTATCCCTCCTTCCCGAAACAAAGGAGGAGTCGTGCAGGCGAGATCGCGCCCGGTGTGCGCGGTCGCCGGAATTTTATCGGACCACTTCGATGGGTGCTCCAGGGAGCGCTGCTTCTCTCCGTGAGCCTGCAGCCTGCCGGTCTCGCCCGCGGGCAGGAACCTGGGCCGGCAGCAAAGTGTTCCCCCGCGGCGCGAATTGATCCGGCGAAGGGCTACCTATGGCGCCACAATTGTCGCCGACCCTTGCCGCCGGCTGGAAGACCAAAAAGCCCCGAGAGCCGGGCGTGGATTGATGCCCAGCAAAAGTACACGGAAGGCATACTTTCAAGGCTCGCGGGCGGCACGGAACTAAGCAAGCGGCTCACGGATCTCCTCTGTACCGATTCCTTCCAATGGGCCGGTGGAACGAGGCGGGCGCTATTTTTTCCGCAAGCAGTTCGCCGGCCAGGAGCTCTCTCTTCGGTGGCCGCAGTCAGTAACGAGAAGTCCCTCTTTTACCCGACCTTCGCGGGCGATCGTTTTTTCTGACGAATTGCGAAGCTCCCCAGTGGCACGTTTTTCGACAAGCTTGGCGACGCCGCAGGGCGAACACGGGCGTGAAGTTG
>QHZC01000536.1 GCA_003224515.1 Acidobacteriota bacterium | reverse complement strand
CTTTCGGTGAGGATCTGCAGGGCGGTATGAACAACCGTGGTCTTTCCAGTTCCAATCGGACCGGTCATCAGGAGGAATCCCTTGCGGCGCATGACCGCCTCGACGAGTGTGGCCAGCGCAGCTGCGTGAGGTTCCGCAAGATGAAAGAACCTGGGGTCCGACGTTAGCCGGAAGGGCTCCTCGCGAAGATTGTAATAAGTCGTGTACATTTTGAAGTTAGACGACGAGCTTCGAGATTACCAAGCCAAAAGCCAACGCCACAGCAGCGGTTCCGGCCGTCAAGCTGGCCATGCGCAAGCGCGCCCAGGCCCGTTCCCGCGAGCTGGTGATCTTGGGAATTCCCGCAAGGACCGCCTTTCCAAAAATTTGCGCTGCTTCGCGTTCGTGCCTGACAGATTCGTCGCTGATCTCAACGAGGAAGGCACCGCCAATGCCGCAGAGCAGTCCTATCAACAAGCCTCCAATAATCATGATGGTTCTCTTGAGGCCGTAGGGACTTTCGGGTGGAACCGCAGCGTCCAGAATCTCAAACCGTTCGCCGGCGCTCTGCATCTCCTGTTCGCCCGCCATCTGGGCGGAAAGTTTCTTTTCTTGCAACTGATTGTAGTGAATGCGGAGCGAATCGTAGTCGCGCGTGAGTTCAGCAATTTGCTCCTCGAAAACGGCCGCTTGCTGCAACTTGCCGACATGATATTGAATTTGCTTCTGAAGCTTCGCCTGAGCCTTTACCCGATCCTCGATATCCTGGTCCAGTTTATTTACTTCTGCCTCGATGACGGGATTGCGCTTCTGCGGTGCTGGCGTGCCCGCTTGAGGATCCGGCGCATCCCCCACAGATTTTTCGCTCTCGACTTTGACCTTGAGTTGGTTGATTTCATTGCGCAGCTTCCGGACGTCCAGATAATTGGGACCGTAGCGAACCAGCATGTCCTTCATCTGCGCTTCAAGCTTCTGCAGGCGCGCCTGGGAGGGTGAATTGGGGGCCGAAGACTGAGCGTCTAGATCAGTGGCGGGTGCAACTTTGCCGGCCATGGATTGCAGGTTGACCTTGGTCTGGCGATCGCGCTCGACCCTTTCTTGGCTGATCCGCAGTTGATCTCGCAAAGCATTCACGGCCTTGAGGTGGTATTGCTTCGACTCGGGAAGATCCATGATGTTGCGGCTCTTAATCTCTTGGAGGGTGTCCTCTTTCGCTTCGAGTTGTTGTTTTGTCTCCCCGAGTTCGGTCTCCAGGAACTGGGATGTTCGGTAGATCTTCTGTTCTCTGGCCTTGATATTCCTCTCGATAAACAACGATGCGATTCGATTGGCGGCTCGCGCCGCCTGGCCTGGATCGGCATCGGTAAACGCAATGTGAATTAAGCTCAAACGCTGGCGGCCGGAATCCTGAAATTCGATGGCCGTGGCGCGCTGCATGCGCGCAACGAGCCCTTGCGTAGGAACTTTGCCGCGCAGCTCGGGATACATTTTCAGCTCATCCACAAGCTGACCGAGTTGGCTCGGCGACATCACCTCCCGAGAGATCGTGGAGAGGCGGTAGCCGATGCTTTCGCCCACGGTTGTCGACACAAGATTTTCGTTGACCTTTTGCGGATTGACGAGAATGGTGGTTTCCGCGCGAAAGACGTTTGGCAGACGCATTGCGACCACGGCGATGCAAACAGAAATCCCCAGACAAATCAGGATGATCCAGGATTTGCGGCGCCGCACCAGATCCAAGCACTCTCGAATCTGTACGTTAAGCGCTGTGCCGCCAGAAATGGTCAAGACCGGTTGTTCGTTCAAGACCGTCCTCCAAATGCTTCCCCGCCCGGTCAAAAAATTTCAGACAAGGTGTAAGAAGCAAGCGTTATTCCATTATTGCGAACGACACCCAAGTTGAAGGACCATGCATCTTGTTCATTCTTTAGGCGTTATTGATTGTTGAAAGGCGCCATGCCCCCTCTGTGGCAAGACTTCGGGTGGGGCTAGGCAAAGCCGTATCCCAAATATCCCGGCGACTATCACAATTTCCCCTTGATAGCAAATCTCACTACTGTCCGGTTGTCGAATTCTCGCATCGACGTAACTGTTTGTAACACAGCAACTTAAGTGACATTTCGACTTTTTTCGATTTGAAAAGCAAACGGGCGTTTTGGCTTCTCCCGGCTTGGTCGGATTCTGCTGACAACGGCGTGTGAATACCGGACGACCTGTTTCCAGCTAATGGATTTTCTGCCGGCCTGCGAGTTTCAGAGCCGCTACCGTAGCGATCACAAGATGCTCGCAAGGTTCTTGTAGAAATAATCGAGAGTGGCAAAGAGGACTCCCTAATCAGCGGATCAAAAACGAGGGACGATTAGAGGCCCGGGCTATCTCCGATCGTCTCTCCTTCAGAGAATCCTGCCCTCCAGCCATTTTCCTACGCTAGACTTGCTTTGTCGCGCGGGACTTGTTCTTGGGGCGCCTTGCGGCTGTTTTTTGGTGAAAGCCCAGCTTCCCGGATTTTGTAAATCAGCGCCCGGTAGCTGATGCTCAGCGCTAGCGCCGCCTTTCGGCGGTTCCATTTGTTTTCACGCAGCGCGTTGAGTATCAGGTTCCCTTCCATCTCGCGGACCGCTTGCTTGGCAATTCGCTTTAGCGGAATGGTACCGTCAAGAACCACTCGGAAAGGGGCTGCGGAGGAGCGTCTCGGCGCCGGCTCCGCCGTATCGAGCGAACCCAGAATCGCATACCGCGCAACCACATGCTCGAGTTCGCGAATGTTTCCTCGCCATTCCCGGCACGACAAGCTCTCGATGTTCTCTTCGGAAAAGGTTGGTGTATCGCGCTCGAAGCGCGTGTTCAATTGTTTTAGGAAGTAGGCCGCAAGCAACGCGATGTCCTCGCGCCGTTCGCGCAGGCCCGGCAAATTGATGCTGATGACGTTAATCCGGTAGAACAAATCCTGCCGGAACCGCCCGGCCTCGATCTCGGTCTGCAAATCTCGGTTGGTGGCGCAGATGATGCGGGTTTCGGCTCTTCTTTCTTGCTTATCTCCGATTCGGCTGAAATATCCATCTTGAAGTAACTGCAAGACTTTGGCTTGCAGGTTCAAATCCAGATCCGCGATCTCATCGAGAAAGAGAGTTCCTCGGTGGGCCATCTCCACATAGCCCGGCTTTGATGTATTCGCATCCGTAAATGATCCCTTTTCGTAACCGAACAATTCACTCTCGAGCAGAGCTCCCGGGATTGCGGCGCAGTTCACTTTTACAAACGCACCGGGGGACAATGCCGAACGGGAGTGAATGTACTGCGCGAGCAGCCCCTTGCCTGTTCCGTTCTCGCCTTGAATCAGGATCGGGACATCGGTTGCCAGCACCTTCTGCACTTTTTGCCGAATAGAAATCATGGCCGCGGATCGGCCGAAGATAATTTCTTCAGGAGGCAACCCACCTGCTCTCGGAGGTAATCCGCCCTTGGTGTGATCGGAAACAGCCATGTTGACCCTTCGTCATTCAGATGGGGACTTCCCTCCTTCGACCGTTGCAAACATGGAACCAAACTCGGACTCTCCATGCTCGGAAGGAAAAGCAGCAGAGACCTTCTCGCTTTCTATTGTAAGTTCCTGAATATACGCGTCTTAAGGAAGGACACTAATGCTGGGCTCATCGGCGAGGAGGGCGATGGTTTCCGCGTCGAGATCCCTGCGGGATGCGAAAAATGATTACGTAAAGGGGACAAACTATTTCCCGTTAGGCCCTTACCAAGGAATTAAGTAGCAGGGAACACGCTCGCGTCAACAAATTGTTGAAGCGAACCTACCTTGGCGGGAATATGAACGCTTCCAGCAAATCCGCGCGCGCCTTCTCGTCCGACGCCACCACTCGCAAGATGTCGCTGATCGAAAGCATCCCCCGGAACTCACCCCGTTCATCCAGCACAATTAAGTGAAAGATGCTGTTCTGCTCCATCAGGCGCATGCAGTCGTCGACGGTCTTTTCCGTCGTCACGGTGACGAGTTCGCGCGTCATGATATCCGAGGTCTTCATCCAGGCGGGACACTTGTTCTCTGCGGCGACCTTATCGGACACGTCGCTCTGCGAGATCACGCCGCTAAGCTTGCCGTTTGCATCCATCACCCCTACCGAGCGAACCTGTTTCTCGCGCAGATATTGCGCGGCTTGATGCACGCTCGTCTCTTCGGCGATGGAGAAAACTTCCTTCCGGGACCCGATGAGATCCGACACTTTCACTGGACCCTCCGCGGGACATTCTGGCCGGATAGTAGGCCTAACCCAGCCTCGATTGCAAGATGAATTCCTGCAATTCCCGCTCAGAATAAAACGTTGGACGAGAAAAGAGAGGAGGGATTCTGCCAGACTGTCCGGCTGGGGATTGCATATGCGCCAGCTCAGGAAACGCGTTCAGGCTCGCGCGGCTTCCCGGCGGACAATATCGTACCGCTCAATCACCGCGGCCACACCCATCCGCGCACTGCCGTCTTCCATTCGGCGCTCGACACGCACTACTTTGCCCAGGGCTCGGACAAAAACCTCCGAACCATGCGTTACCTCCGCGGGAAGCGTCAGTGTGATGTCCAACTGTGAGCCCGATTCCAGGTTCTGATCCACGACAAAATAAAGGCCCCGTGTGGAGATATCGCGCGTCTTGCCCTGCTGCGAATCTAGGGTCCGTTCGGCGGGGATGCGAACGATGATCGGCAAGGACAAGTCATATCTTCGAGCTATGCGGCGTTCCGTCATTCCCTCATCCTCCCATTCCGGCCGCGGGTATCTTGGCTTACCCGCGCTTCCGTCGAAGAGCCCTTTGACTCGATTTTCGCAAACCGTGCCACACCCTCGATCCAACAAGAACAAGCGATGTGTGCGCCATTTCTCGGATCCGACCGGCCAGGCGGCAAGATCCAGTACTTCCATGGCGGTCCCTACGTCCAGCAAAGAGAATTGCGCTGACAAAAATGTCCCCGGGCTTCGCCTACCACAGCCCTTCGTGCACCAAGGCACAAAAAACGGCAATGCCCGGTAGCGCTAGTCACGACGTGTCCCTACCGCCGAGGCCGATTCCTCTACCGCCGTCGTTGAAGCTGCTTTCCGCGTCCGGGGGGTATCCAAGTTGAATTGTCGCATCTTGTAAAGCAGCGCCTTATAGCTGATCCCCAGCATCTTTGCGGCATCCTTGCGGCACCAGCGCGTCTTTTCCAGCGCGTCAGCGATGGCTTCCATCTCGGCCTCGTCTTTTAAGCCGCGCACCAGGGCCTTCAACCCCTGCTCCTTGGGCGGCGCGGGCTCCTCCCGCGGCGAAGTCCGCTGGCGCGTCGAGGACATCTCTACCAATTCGCGCAAGCTGCCTTCATCGTCCTCGAGAATCACATAACGCTTAACGAAATTCTCCAGCTCGCGCAGGTTGCCCGGCCATGGATAATTGACTGCTGCATCCAGGAGATACTTGGAAGGTCCTGGTGGCGTTTTGCCGAATT
>QHZC01000535.1 GCA_003224515.1 Acidobacteriota bacterium | reverse complement strand
GCGCCTTTGAACAATCCCAACGGAGGAACGTACGGTTACCAACTGCCCAGCATAAGCCCCATCGCGCAGAAATTGCTTGCGCTGTATCCGCTCCCCAATACCGCCAGCACTCCGATAACGGTCGCGGGCGGTTTTGACGGCAGCACCAATTATATCCAGAACGTCGATAACAGCTACAACTCGAACCAGTTCGACATCCGCGGGGATGAGTACGTCGGTAAGAAGTGGCAGATTTTCGGACGCTTTAGTTGGAAGAATATCAGCGTGGCAAACCCAACGGAACTGCTGCTCCCTTCCAGTAATTTCGTGAACCAGTATCGCATGCTGGTTGCTTCTGCCACCTACAATTTCAGAGCGATCCTGATCAACGAGTTCCGGTTTGGCTTCACCCGCAACAACAATGGAAACACCAATCCGTTCAACGGCCAGGCCTTCGCGCAAACCCTGGGAATTAATGGAATCGGGAGCAATAATCTCTACTTCAATGGTGTGACCGAACTGGACTTCAACAGCGTTACCTCACTCAACGCCGACCGGCTCAGTAGCATTAGCAAGTCGAATGTCTTCCAGTACACCGATACGCTCAGTTGGATCAAAGGGCGTCATACCATGAAATTTGGCATGGATATCCGCCACGTCCAGGCAGTCACGCCGCTGGGTTTCAACGGCGCGGACAATTACGGAACCTTTGATTTCGGCTCCGCGCTCTTTACCGGCAACGATTTCGCTGATTTCCTGCTTGGTATTCCCTCAACTTCCTTCTACGATACGGTTTCCCAGGATAACGACGGCCGATCGATTTATTACAATTTCTACGGTCAAGACACTTTTCAGGTCACCCCAAAATTCACCCTGTCCTATGGTCTGCGTTATGAATTTCATCCCGGCTATCAGGATGCCGCTGGAGACATCGGTAACTTCGATCCTTCCGTGCCGCTCTCTGGCCGCGTAGTCTATCCGGATGGAAAGTCTTCTCTGCTGAATCCGGGCTTTCTGGCCAACTTCAATGCCTGCCCTAACCTTGGCTCGACACAAGGACCTGCAGTTAATGGTGCGCCATGCACCCCGGTTCTCTCGGCGAGCCAGGCCGGTTTGCCGAACTCGCTGCGAACCACCGACAAACTCCGGTTCATGCCGCGCCTCGGGTTGGCTTACCGTCCGTTTAACAACGACCGCACTGTGTTTCGCGCGGGCGCTGGAATGTATAACGTCACCACGCTCGGTTCGATTTTCTATGCGCTTACGGGAACGATTCAGGCTGGAACGCAGACGTTTCCCAATCAGGAGAGCTCCAGTGGCCCGGCTTACCAATGGCCCGCTTATACCGCGGGCGGCAGTGGTTACGGCGCACCTCAGTACGGCACGGACTACTTCGGAACGGCCAACGACATCCATTTCCATGACCCTCTTGCTTACCAGTGGAACATCTCAGCAGACCACGAGTTCGCTGGAGGTGTTGCCTTACGCGCTTCCTATATCGGCCTGCGAACGAATCATCTGGTGTGGGCGCCGAGCTACAATGACATGGGTTATTCCTCAACAACATCAGCATTGGACCGCCCCTTGACCGATCGTCCCTTCCCCAACTGGGGAATCCTCAACGATCGCCATAGCAGCGCCAACTCTTTGTACAATTCTTTTCAATTGGAGGCAAGACGGCGTTTCCGAAACGGTCTGACCTTCAATTCCACCTATACCCTTGCCAAAAACATGGCGGACAACCAAGCGCATCAACAAAGCTTCGCCGACGAAAACGGCGGTTCGCGTGCGACTTACTATGGCGACCGAAGCATCGATTACGGAGAAGTTTACGGCACGCGGCGTCACCGTTGGATCACCACAGCTCTCTATGATCTACCTTTCGGACGCGGTAAGCAGTTCGGCAAAAACTGGAATAAGTTCGCGGAGGGTGTGTTGGGCGGTTGGCGCCTGTCGAATATTTTCTTGTGGCAGAGCGGCGCCTTCATCACTCCTTACTTCAGTGGCGGCGATCCTTCCGGTACCGGTTCGGGAATCATTGATGGCCGGCAGCAGTATCCAGATAGGGTAGCAAACTGGGTGCCTGCAAATCAGAACGCCCAGCAATGGATCGTTCCTGACTCTTTTGTCTGCCCTGGTGACCCCAGTTGGACACCGGGCAGTCCCTGTAATATTGGGGACAGCTCTGGAACTCTTCCGCCCATTGGCCGCTTCGGCAGTTCCCGCCCCGGTTCCGTAACCGGCCCTGGCATGGTGAACCTCTCGACGGGCCTCTCAAAGCAGTTTGCTTTCACCGAACGCTTGCGTC
>QHZC01000532.1 GCA_003224515.1 Acidobacteriota bacterium | reverse complement strand
TGGTTAAGCTATCAGGCGGGAAAAAGACAAGTCAACGTACCCAGAACCTCTTGTGAGCAGGCAGTTATCCCCTTTCCCTCCAGGCATTTCAATGGCGAAAGCGAGGCGAATGCCAAGGGGAACTCTTTTTCCTTCGCACTCCGGTTATTGTACGCCAGCGGAGGGCGGATCGCGCAAGGGCCGGCGATGCCGTGGCGGGCGATCGAGTCCGGCCAGCAGGTCAGCTTCGACGAGGCCCAGCGGGTGGTGATCCTCGGTGCACCGCGCCGTCAAAACATGGGAAGTGACGTTTGCGTGGCACCGGCAGCCCAACAAGCGGATTCTCGCACGGGAGCGAAGGAATGGCGGTGGAGCGGTGAGGGGCCATGCTGGCGGAGCGCTTCGAGATGGTCGGGCGTGCCGTAGCCTTTGTGGCGCGCCAGGCCGTATTGCGGATATACCGCGTCCCACTCTTCCATTCGCTTGTCCCGATGCGTTTTCGCGAGGATCGAAGCTGCCGCGATGGAAATGCTGCGGGCGTCCCCTGCTATAAGAGATTTTTGCTCGATCAAGACGTCGAGCTGCATCGCGTCGATCAGCAAGTAATCGGGCTGAATTGCCAGTTGCTGGAACGCGGCGGTCATCGCCTGGCGCGATGCTTGGTAAATGTTCCAGGCGTCGATGCGCTGCGCGTCCACTTCGGCGACCGCCCATGCCAGAGCGTATTCGCGGATGCGCGGCGCAAGTTCCGCCCGCCGTTCGGAAGTGAGCTTTTTAGAATCGTCAAGGCCGACAATACGCCGCTTGGGATTGAGAATCACCGCGGCGGCAACGACGGGACCAAACAGCGCGCCGCGCCCGGCCTCATCAATGCCGGCGATGCGCATCCAGCCGAGTTTGCGCGCCGCTCGCTCGAAACGGGAAGAGCAGAGTCGGCTCATTGGCGGTAGATTCTAGCATGTGAAAGAGGGCGCGGGACATCACAGCTGTATCCTGCTCTCTCAAAGAGACCATCAGTATTGTTGCGGAGGAGCTTGTGCCTATTCCTCAGAAAATCGCTTCTAGGCGACTTGGGGGTAGCGGCTCCAGGATGAATTTGAATCCCCAGGCGTTTACTCAGTCGGCGGCGCAAACCCTCGGGGTTGAGCCGATCGAAGTAGTCTGCTCCGGAGGAGGCAGAATGAATGGGCTTTGGTCCGCTAGGCGGTGCTGCAACATACCCCATCTCGATAACATTATTCATGGTTCGCTGGTGACGCCAAAGGCGGCATGAGCTATTCATAGCGCAGCGCCACCATGGGATCCACGCGCAGCGTGCGGCGCGCCGGCAAAAAGCAGGCAATCAAAGCCGAGACCGATAGCAGCAGCGCTCCTACCACGTAAGTTAGCGCATCGCTGGGGCGGACGGCAAAGAGCAAAGTGGAGAGGAGTGGCGTCAGCAGAAGTGACAAAACAAATCCAATCGAAATGCCCAGTGCGACCGGAAACATGCTTTGACGCACGACAAGTGCAAAAAGCTGGTTCGATTCGGCGCCAAGCGCGGTGCGGATGCCCAACTCGCTAGTGCGCTGGACCACCGAATACATGGTCACGGCGTAGATCCCTGTGCAGGCGAGCAATAGGGCAATGCCTGCCATAACCCCGGCGAGCAAGGTCACGAAACGAGTTTGTTTCAGAGCCGATTCCACGTACTCGGTCATGAGCACCAGGTGATAAATGGGCAGATCCTTATCGAGTGCGGCGACTTGCTGGCGAATGAGTGGCACAAGCGTCTGTGAGTTCAGCTTGGACTTCAGGGTGACGGCCATGTGTGTGCGAATGGCGAGAGGATACAAGAGGTAGATCTGGCCGCGAACTTTGTCGGTCAGGGTGTGATACTGCAAGTGCTTGACCACACCGAGTGAGGGTTGCCGCTCTCAATGTTAAGTCGCTTGCCAACGGCTTGCTGGCCCGGCCAAGCCTGCTCGGCGACGGTATCGTCGATAATGACGAGATGGAAATTTTGCTCAACATCGTGTTCGTCGAAGTCCCGGCCGCTCAACAACGTGACGCCCATACTCTCGAAGTAACCTGGAAGTATCGAACGGTGGTCCGCCATGATGGTGTTCTGTTGATCTCTTGGAGCGCCCTCCGGCCAGAAAAAGCTGTACCAGTTCGGAAGAGTATCGTCGAATGGCAGGTGCGAAACAATGCCGACGGCTTCAACGCCCGGCAGGCCCGCAAGATTATCCTTCAGGCGGCGAAGAAATTGCACGGCCTCCGCGCTGTTGTTGTACTTCTCCCACGGTACTGACACTCGAAACGTAAGAACGTTGGCAGGCACAAAACCGGGATTGACCTGCAGCAGTTTTCGAAAGGTTTGAAGCATCAAGCCCGCGCCAATCAGGAGAATGAAGCCAAGGGCAACCTCTGCACTCACCAGCACATGGCGGTGCCGCCGGCTGGCCGGACTGCTGGTTTGCCGGACCTCCTTCAAGGACCGCGCCAGATCGATCTCTCCGGCGCCAAGAGCGGGGGCCAGACCAAAGAGCAAACCTCCGACAATCGCAACGGCAAAGGTGAATGCGAATACCGGGGCATCCATTTGAATGCTAGGCAAGCGTTCCATCTCCTTCGGCTGCATGGCCAAAAGCAACCGTAACGCGCCCCATCCAAAGCTGATCGCCGCGGCAGCGCCGCAGCAGAACAACAAGACACTTTCCGTGAGCAATTGACGAATCAGCCGGCCGCGCCCAGCGCCCATTGCCGTTCGCAATGTGATTTCGCGAGTGCGTTCATTCGCCCGCGAGAGCAAGAGATTGGCTACGTTGGCGCAAGCAATCAGGAGTACCAGCCCTGTCCCGCCGAAAAGTGCCAGCAGGGCAGGACGGATGTTTCGCACCAGGTCTCCGTGGAGGGGAACGACTTGAAGGGCGAGGGGAGGCTCAACAAAGGTGGTGAATTGGGAACGGAGATACCGAGCGATGGTCTCGATTTCCTGCTGCGCCTGAGGAATGGTGACGCCACCGCGAAGACGTCCGACGACGCGCAGATAACTCTGATCCGGGGGATCGCTGGCCAGATCGGATCGGAAGGGAACAAACACGTCCATTTCCGGCGGAACACTGGAACCCTCGGGGAAAATGATCTTGAATCCCGGTGGCATGACTCCGACGATTGTGGTGGGTTGGCCGTTGAGGCGCACGGCCCGGCCGATCAGGCGGGGGTCAGCACCATAGCGGCGCCGCCAAAGGCCATCGCTGAGGATCGCCACGAAAGGCGCACCGGGTCCTTCCTCACCGGGAACGAACAAACGTCCCAACTGGGGACTCCTGCCAAGAATGCCGAGGAAGTTGGCCGTCACCATGCCGAGCTTGACCTGCTCGGGTTCGCCTGCACCCGTCAATGCACCGCTCTGCGCCCAGATTCCGCCCAAGTCCTCAAACAAGCGGCTGCGTTCGCGGATGGTCATAAGTTCCGGCCCGGAGGCGGGCGCGCGTCCTTCGTTGCCATAAATCGACCAGACGATGGCGAGCCGATCTGCTTTGGAAAACGGCAACTGCTGAAGCAGGACGGAATGAACGACCGTGAAGATGGCGGTATTTGCGCCGATGCCAAGCGCGAGAGTGGCGACCGCGACGAGAGTGAATCCGGGGCGCTTCGAGAGCATACGGAAGGCGAAGCGAACATCCTCGAACAAGCTGTCGATCCAAGTTAAGCCGCGCCCTTGGCGATAGCGTTGTTTGGTTTGCTCGACTCCGCCGAATTCGCGGCGCGCGGCGTGGGTTGCTTCCTTGGGGTTCATGCCGCGACGAATATTTTCCTCGGTAAGAAGGTCAAGGTGGGTTTGCAGCTCAGAATTCAGGTCCTGCTCAAGCCGCCGCTTTCGGAATACGTTCCAAAAGCGTGTTAGTAGGTTTCCCAAGCGAAACATTCTTTGCTCTCCTCTCACTCATAACGCAGGGCGATCATTGGATCCACGTGCATGGCCCGTCGCGCTGGAATCCAGGCGGCAAAGAATGCCACCGCGAGTAAAACCAACAAAGCCGAACCGAGAAGGAGCGGATCGTGCGCGCGAACCTCGAAAAGCAGAGACTCCAAGAAACGTGAGCAGAGCCCGGCTCCCAGAATACCGAGCACGGCGCCAGCAACCGTCCA
>QHZC01000098.1:1870-2919 GCA_003224515.1 Acidobacteriota bacterium | reverse complement strand
CTTAACGCTGCCGTCCGGCAAGGTGATGTGAATCTGCTCCATGTGCCTGTTCACCTAAAAGGAGAACACCAAGCTTATCGGCGGTGCCCGGGCCGGTCAAGGCGAGGCAGACAAATTGCTCGCTGATGACAACGCGACTATCGACAGAATTGTATGAGATATCCTCCTTCGACAGCGTAAATCTTACTAATTCAGCGCGTTTGCTGCATCTTGGACCCCGGAAGAGTCAGGAGTAAGGGTCAGGGCATGCTGGATGGCGTCCCGGGCTTTGGCCTTGTCGCCCTGCTTTTTGTAGGCCCTCGCCGGCCAAACGTAGGTTTCATCTTGGCGCGTATCAGGCGCTACAGATTTCTCGAAACTCTCGATGGCTTTGGTGAGGTCTCCGCCAAACATTTTTGGAGTCATCAGGTATTGACGACCGAGACTGGCCGACACCTGGGGATTTTTGTCGTCTAGTGCCATGGCCTTGACGTTTTCTTCTTTGACTTTCGGGCCGAACTTCGGCCCCGCAAACATCGCGTTCCCCAGTGAAATCCTTCTGCCGTCAAGATCGGCGAACAGGCTATGTGCGTCGGCCGACTTATCATTGAGCTGGATGGAGCGCTGGGCCGCGTCAATGGCTCTATCCACCGCTTCTCCCACGGCCTTCTTGTCCTGCGCATCTCATAGAGGTCCAGCAAGTACTCCTGAACTTTCGCCAAATTAAGATACATGCCCGCATCGTTGGGGTTCTCGGCGATCTTCTGTTTGAGCTGCGAGAAGGTGGAGAAGACACGCATTCTCTCGTGAACGCGTCCTCCTACGCATGGAACACGGCAAGAGTGTCAGTGTTGCGTCAAAGGAAAGCGCGAAAGATGTTTTATCCTTAGACGCATCAGGCGCACTGTCGAAACCCCAGAAGCATGACCGAGCGATTTCCGAGTGTGCGTTTCGCCCAGGCTCTCTAACAGGATAAACTCATTGGTCTCTTACGTGGCAGTCGAAAATCTGGAGAGAGGCTTGCGAATGAAACCATTGGCGACATCACTACTCTTTGCACTTTTTCTCTT
>QHZC01000098.1:0-1611 GCA_003224515.1 Acidobacteriota bacterium | reverse complement strand
CAGTCGCTGGCGAACTGGGATCACGGCGTTTCGCTCGAGCAACTTGTGCGCCTCGTTCGCCTGACTCGTCCGGAAGTCATTCTGACTTTTTTGCCGGGGACATTTATCGGTGAAGACCACGGGGACCATCAAGCCTCCGGGCTGCTGGCGACCGAGGCATTCGATCTGGCGGGCGATCCTGCCTCGTTCCCCGAGCAACTCGCCGGCCCGACCAAACGCCTCGAACCCTTTCTTGAGAACCTGCGGCCCTGGCAGCCAAAGAAGGCCTATTACTTTCCGGACGCGGACCGGGAAGATATTTTCCGCGGGAAAGGCCCGGACTACTCCGTGAAGGAAATTTCCAAGTCGAGCAAGCAGCCGTACTGGCGAATGGCGCTCGATTCGTTTCGCGCTCACCAGACCCAGGCAAAATCATTTCTCGACAAGATCGCCCAAATGGACGAGGCACAAATCGAAAAGATGGCCACCTCCGATGGCGGCTGGACGGAGGCACTGCACTTCGTGCTCGGCAAATCTCTGGTCGGCGGCAGCGTGACCGGAGATGTTTTCGACGGCGTCACGCCGGGCGCGATTCCCTTTGCCAGATCCGATGTTTCTTCTGAACCAGCACGTCCGGATTTATCCGTGGAACTCGTCGGCCCGTGGGGCTTCTACAGCGAGTTTCGGCGGGCTCATGCGCTCACCAATCTCCCTCATCCCGAGCCGCCGGAGATCGCCCTGCAGGCTCCCGGTACGCTGGTGATTCCGTTGTGGATTCGCAATCGAACCGCGAAAACTCAGGAGATCAGGCTCTCCGCCGCTCTGCCCGCGGGGTGGGCGACGCCAACTGGCACCGGGATGTTTACGGTGGCGGCGAAGCAAGTGGCCGCCGCTCGCATCGAAGTGAACCTACCGGCCCCCACAGAGAATGGCGGGAACAAACCGGAGCCGCAGGAAATCAGCGTTCATGCAGAATCGAATGCGCAGTCTATCGGGGAGATCAAACTTCGGGTTGAACTTCGGAAACGGGCGCTGCCGCAGTAGGCCGCCTCAGGATTTTTTCTGACGGGCGGCTTCCATCCCTACCCAAGCCGCTTCCGGCAGCAACAGCAGATCGTTGAACTCGCCGGCGCCGCGCAGCCATTGCGCGCCGTCGATCACCACGCATTCGCCGTTGATGTACTCGGCCATGTCGCTGACGAGAAATGCCGCGAGATTGGCCAGTTCCTCGTGCCGCCCGAAGCGCCTCATGGGATGCTTGTCCTTGGCGTGATCTTCGAATGGCTTCGAAGGCATCAACCGCGACCACGCCCCCTCCGTTGGGAACGGCCCCGGCGCGACGGCCTTCAGCCGGATGTGATACTTGGCCCACTCCACGGCCAGCGAAGTGGTCATCGCCAACACCCCCGCTTTCGCGCAAGCCGACGGCACCACAAACCCCGAGCCGCAGTTGGCGGCCGCATACGTGGTCACGATGTTCAGTACATTGCCGCCGAGTTTTTGGGAAATCCAGCGCTTGCCAAATACCTGCGTGCAGTGAAATGTTCCGTTCAGTACGATGCCGACGATGGCGTTGAAGGCATTGGGGGTCAGGTTTTCGGTGCGCGCCATGAAATTTCCGGCGGCGTTGTT
>QHZC01000084.1:1573-4042 GCA_003224515.1 Acidobacteriota bacterium | reverse complement strand
TCCACAACGAATTGAATCGCGAATCACAGTATTTCGAAGTGCTGATCAGGCTTTTCGACCTGTACCTGACCTCGGGGAATGTCTTGAAGGCGGCGGACTCTCTCGAACGGCTCGTAGACATCGATGCGTACGACTATCGCAATCAAGAGCGGATGGAACAACTGCGCGGCCGAGTGGATGACAGCCACCTGAAACGGATCGCAAGCCGGCTGATGAAATCGAGCACCCCCATGCCGGGTCATACTTCGCACACTTCTCCGGCGCAGGCTTCCACGGCTCCTTCTCCGGCCAGTGAAGAAGGTCGGCAGTTGCAGGCGCTGGAAGATTTGATCGTGCAGACGGAGATTTTTTTGCAGTACTCGCTGCAGAACAAGGCACTGGAGCGTCTGCAACGAATCGCGGCGATGTTCCCCGGGGAAGAAGAGCGGAGCGCGCGGCTGGCCAATCTCTACCAAATGGCAAACTGGTGGCCCCAAGGAGCGCCCAAACCGAAGACTGAGCCCGTTCCTGCGCAGCCAGCGCCAGCCACACCCGCGGCACCGGGGGCGCCTGCTGCCGAGGCGCCAACGCCCATCACCATGAAGACCGGAGTCTATTCGGCGGAGACGCTGCGCGATCTTTCAAAGATTTCCGAGGTCAATCAAACGATATTCCGCCAGCAGACGCCGCGGGCCATGCTCAACACGGCGGTCAACGAGGTCGGCACTTATCTGCGCGTGACGCGCGCGCTGGCTGTCGTGGGGCCACCGGGGCGGCCGCCGGAAATGGCCGCGGAATATTGCGCTCATGGGGTGAAGCCCGCACCCGGCGCCCAGGTGGTCCTGCTTCTCGCCTACATTGAGAAGGCCGAGCCGGATGAACTCGGCGGACTCGTGGTGCAAGCCTCAGAAGGATCGATTCTGAGCGACCTGGGGCTGGACACGGCGCTGGGCGTGACCATCATGGACAAAGAGACGCAGATGCCCGCGGGGATGCTGATCGTGGGGCACGCCGAAGAGCACAAGTGGAAGCCGAATGAAGCGTACTTCCTGCAGGCCATTGGCGACCAGATGCTGATGAGCGTCAGCCACACGCGGTTGCGGTCGCTGGTGCGGCGCATGGGCGTTTCCGATGAGCGCTCCGGTTTACTGAGCCGCAGTTCGTACCAGAGTTGTTTGCTGACAGAAGCAGACCGCGCGCGGACGCAGAACACGCCGCTGGCGCTAACGATTCTGCAGATCGATCGCGGCGCAGAACTTCTCCGGCAACAGGGCGAATCGCCGCTGGAACGTTTTTTGGAGCAACTGGCGCGGTCGTTGCTGCCAATCGTGCGGCAAAACGACGTGGCGGTGAAATACACTTCGTGGTCGCTGGCGTTTATCCTGCCGGATACGACGCTCGCGGGTGCGCAGAATCTGGCGGATAAATTGCGCCGCGCGGCTTCCGGGCTGCGGCCGCCTTGGGACTCGACGCAAATTACGCTGAGCGCGGGAATTGTCGCGGCGGTGGCCAAGCACGAGTACGACAGTGAAGACATCGTGACGGATTTGATCAACCGCGCGGAGTTTTCCATCGAAGAGGCGCGGAAGCGCGGCGGGGATACGGTGGTGGCGCTGGAAACGCCGAAACTTTGAGATGCATATCGCCAATGAATCATGTTTCTAATTCTCGTGGGCAAGATTAAGGGAACATTCCCGAGTTAGCGCTGATTGCGCACTGGTGTGAGCGGACAACTCAAACGATGGCAAAAGAGATGCGCGCGAATTCCGGTTGAAGGGCTGTCCAACCAAGAGCTACTGGAGGAGTGGACCCGGCGGGAAAGATTCATTTTTTTTGATCTTGCTGCCGGGTAAGTCACCAAGGTGGCAGGATCGACGGTGAATTTCAAGGATTGACGGCAGACAAGAGCAACCAAACCGGTGGTTTCTGCTCGGGCCGCTCACGGGACTCGATCGGGCGGGCATGGCAAAAGCAAACGGCCATGTTTTGGTTTCCAAAAGCCGCCTATTGTGGGAGGCAAAATCGAATTGTCCAAGGTCGAGTCCAAGATTGAATAGGCATCGAAACTCCCGGCGTTTCCTTCGAGAGATTACGGCTCCACAGGTAAATTGTTCCTTTGATTTTCTGCGGTAAACTATGAATTGGGGATTTAAGGAGTGAGAGAACCATGTTCCCAACGGATGCGGTGATTGTGGCGGGGGCGCGCACGCCGATGGCGCGGTATATGGGAGCGTTTTCGGAGGTAAGCGCGATTGATTTGGCGACGCATGCTTCGAAAGAGGCGATTCGGCGGTCAGGCGTAGATCCGGGAGAGTTTGACCACGCGATTTTTGGCAACGTGATGCAGACAAGCGCGGATGCGCTTTACGGTGCGCGGCATGTGGGATTGAAGGCCGGGCTGAAGATTGATACACCAGCGGTGACGGTGAACCGGCTGTGCGGGTCGGGCATTGAGGCGATCGCGCAAGCGGGGCAGCGATTGTTGCTTGG
>QHZC01000084.1:0-1477 GCA_003224515.1 Acidobacteriota bacterium | reverse complement strand
AGCTGGGCGGC
Source organism: Acidobacteriota bacterium (assembly GCA_003224515.1). Taxonomy (GTDB): domain Bacteria; phylum Acidobacteriota; class Terriglobia; order Acidiferrales; family UBA7541; genus Acidiferrum. The sequence continues at coordinate 1,466 of QHZC01000084.1, read as the reverse complement.
GGAGCGCTGGAAGACTCACTGATGGCGGGACTGACCGATACCTATTGCGGATTGCCCATGGCCCTCACGGCGGAAAAGCTCGCCGAACAGCATGGCATCACGCGGAAGGATGCCGATGCGTATGCGCTGCGCAGCCAGCAGGCGGCGGACGCGGCTTACAAGGCGTGCCGCATCCGGGAAGAGCTTGTGCCCGTGGAAGTGAAACAGGGGAAGAAAACGATTGTGGTGAGCGAAGACGATCACCGGCGGCCGGAAACGACGATGGAGATTCTGGAGAAACTTCCGCCGTCGTTCAAGAGAGATGGGATCGTCACCGCCGGGAACGCCAGCGGGATCGTGGATGGCGGGGCCGCAGTTGTGGTGACGAGAGAGAAAATCGCGAAGGAGCGGGGATTGAAGCCGGTCGGCCGCATTGTGTCCTGGGCCGTCGCGGGTGTCGACCCGAGCATCATGGGGATCGGTCCGGTGCCATCGTCCCAGAAGGCGCTGAAGCTGGCGGGACTCACGCTGGAGCAGATGGATCGCATGGAAGTGAATGAGGCATTCGCGGCGCAGTATCTCGTCGTGGAAAAAGTGCTGGGACTGAATCGCGAGAAGACCAATGTCAACGGCGGGGCGATCGCATTGGGGCACCCGCTCGGGGCTTCGGGAACGCGGTTGGTGATTACGATTTTGAATGAGCTGCGGCGGAATGGATTGCGCTATGGGCTGACGACGGCGTGCATCGGCGGCGGGCAGGGAATCGCGATGATCGTTGAGGCGCTGATCTAGACGGGGGAATGAGGCAAGGGAAGTAAAGGACGTAAAGGAACTTCGTCTCTGGTAGAATTTGGACGCAATCGAAGAGGGCACGAGGTATCGTGCCCCTACGGTACGCAAGATTGCATGGCTCCTCCTGCAGGTGTGGTGGCGGCATTTCCAAGAGGAAAAAATGGCGATTCGAAAAGTGGGAGTCGTGGGGTGTGGCTTGATGGGTTCGGGGGTCGCGCAAGTGGCGGCTGCGGCGGGATTCGAAACTGTGGTGCGAGAAGTGAACGCGGAGTTGATGGACAAGGGACTCAAGAGCATCGAGAGGAATCTGAATCGTTTGGTGGAGAAGGGCACAATCACCGAAGCCGTTAAGGGCGAAATCCGGGGCCGGTTGAAGGGCACCACTTCCATCGGCGATTTGAACGATTGCGACGTCATCATTGAAGCGATCATCGAGCAGCTTCCGGCGAAGCGCGAACTTTTTGGGGCGCTGGATGCGATCTGTCCGCCATCGACGATTTTTGCGAGCAACACCTCATCGTTGACGATCACGGAAATCGCTGCCGCTACGAAGCGCCCGCAACGTTTCGTCGGGCTGCACTTCTTCAATCCTGTCCCGGTGATGAAGCTGGTCGAGGTGGTGCGAACGATCGCGACGGAACCTGTGGTTTACGAAGAGATGGTTGCATTTGGCACGAAGCTGGGCAAAACGCCGG
>QHZC01000530.1 GCA_003224515.1 Acidobacteriota bacterium | reverse complement strand
TCCAGCGCGTTCACGCGCTCCAAGTGAGGAATGGCTTCTGCAGCATAACCTTCTGAAAGCAGAGCGTAGCCAAGCTGCACGTGCGCCGCGTCAAGATTCGCATTGAGCTCCAGGGCCCGCTTGAGTGGGGCGATGGCAGCGCCGTAGTCGCGGGATTGCATCAACTCTTCACCCAGGTCGAGAAAGGCCTCTGCCAGATTTGGATCGGTCTCTGTCGCCTTGCGGAACTCTGCGATGGCAATGTCAAAATGTCCTTGCTTGTGGGCCTCAACGCCCGCCTGCATGTGCTGAGCGCCCTCGGGCGAAACACCTTGCAAGGTCAACCAGAAAAATATGAATGCGTGTATCACAAGTGATCCAGTTCGCGAATCTCGAGAAACTGATTGGCGCGTACGTCCTTCAACATCTGACGGGCGCCGGAAGGCCACGCGACATCGACTGTGGCGATTTCGGAATCGCCCAGGCCGAAGTGGAGGCGTTTGTCGTTCGCGGAAAGATAACTCCCCGCGGTGGTGGCGAAGCGTGTTTGTCCATTTACGCGGACGCGTGCTCCGAGCCCGTCGCGGTTGCTGCGTGTCCCGCGCAGCGAAATCGTCAGCCAATGCCGATTGCCGCCGCGATTCATTAGCACGATCGGATGCCCGCCTAATACTGTCATCACGGTATCCATCCAGCCATCGTTGTTTAAGTCTCCAAAGGCTAGCCCGCGCCCCGCCACTGGAATTGTAATTCCAGATTCCGCGCGCTCGAAACGTCCAGCATGATTCAAGGCGAGCAAGGGCGTCTCCAGATAGTGCAGGGAATGGTCGATGGCCTCGACGTTGTCCAAAACGTGGCTCTGAGCGACGAACAAGTCCTTCCAGCCGTCGTTATCGAGGTCTTCCAGGCCGGCGCCCCAGCCGGAACTGCCGGCGCTAAGTGCACCGAGGCCGACTTCGAGACTTTGATTGCTGAACGAGCCTTCGCCATCGTTGTGGTAGACCCCATAGATTTCCCGGGGCAACTCGGTAACGATGATGTCGGGCTTGCCGTCGTTGTCGTAGTCCTGAAAGACAGTCCCCATGCCGGAAAGCGGTTTGCCATCGGCAGAAAGCGCGGCACCGGATTCGAGAGCGCACTCCGTGAACGTGCCGTTGCCGTTATTGTGGAATAAAAATTGTTGCATGCCGTCGTTGGCGACGAAGATGTCCGTAAAGCCGTCGTCGTCATAGTCGGCGAATGCCACGCCTAAAGCGCGCCCCTTTTTGGCGACGATGCCGGATTTCTGACTAACATCTTCGAAAGTGCTGTCGCCGCGATTGCGATAGAGAAGGTTAGTCGTTGGGGGAAATTCGCCCGGCGGGCAATAGGTTTGCCAGGCTCCACCGCAGGTTTTGCTGTGCTTGGTGTCCCATTCCATGTAACGGGTGACAAAAAGATCGAGATGGCCGTCGTTATTGAAGTCGAAGAAACCGGCAGAGACGGACCAGCCGCCGCCTGCGACTCCTGCTTTGGCGGTAACGTCGGTGAAAGTTCCGTTGCCATTATTGTGATAAAGGATGTTCTTCCCGTAGCTCGTAACGAAGAGATCGGGGTAGCCGTCATTGTCGTAGTCGCCGACCGCGACGCCCATGCCGTAGTTGCCAGAGCCAGCGCTGGAAAGGCCCGCGGCTTCCGTCACGTCCGCGAAACTGCCGTCTTTGTTCTGGCGATAGAGGCGATTCCAGTAGCGTGGGTTGGCACGATCAAATTTCTCTGGAAGCCGCATCGGGCTGGTCACGCGCCCGCCATTTACCAGAAAAATGTCAAGCAGGCCATCGTTATTGTAGTCGAACAAGGCCACGCCGCCAGGCATCGTTTCAATGAGGTATTTCTGTGACGTCGGCGAATTCAGGAGCCTGAAATCTAATCCGCGTGGGAGTTTCACATCAAAAATTGGCGCAGCAGCAGCGAGCGTTCCGAGACGCAGAAAATCGCGGCGGTTGAAGCTGCGAAGCATCTTAGGATGAAGCACTTGGAATTTTGACACGAATTTCCCCAGGCTTCACCCTATTAGCACATGCCGTTGGTAAGAACTGGGAAATCGAGAACGAGGGAGGAAACTCTAACTCGTTGAGCCATAACCCGAGGACTGAATAGGACTGATGGGGGACGCCCCGAGGGCATCCCCCCGCAGCTAAGGTGGTTAGAACGCGAACTTCAACCCAAACTGGATGAGCCGAGGATTGCCCAGCGTGCTGGTCACAACCCCGAAGTTGGATGACGCCCGAGTCGTATTCGGGGCGGCAAACTGCGGGTGGTTAAAAATGTTGAAGAACTCCGTCCGGAACTCAAGGTTCATCCGTTCCCCCGGCCCGAAGGTCGTTCTCTTAAACACCGAGAAGTCGAAGTTCTTAACACCATCCTGCCGAAGACTTGGATCCACGCGCGGCTCGTTTCCGAAACTGAACGCAGGCGGGGCAGTAAAGCAGGCAGTGTTGAACCACTGGTTCAGCCTCGAGCCCCCGCTTCCGGCAGCGGACTTGTTGCATCCAGCTACGACGTTCGGCCTTAAGGTTCCAATTCCGAACGCCGAGAGTGCACTTGATCCCCCGTCAGAGATCTTCAGGGGAAAGCCGCGCTGAAAGACCGTGACGCCATCGACACCCCATCCGGATACGAGCTTGTCTGACACTCCCTGGAGGCCGGAGAGGTATTTCTTGCCATGGCCGAAGGGGAGATCCAGAACGTAGCTGATTACCAGGCGCTGTGACACATCCTGGGAGGCCAACGACTTCTCCGCCTTCAGGTTGTTCCAATCCTGGATTTGCCCCACGCCCCCGGTACCCCCTCCCTCCAGCCAGGAGGTGAGAGTGTCCGCGGTAGCAAGCAGCTTTGCGTTAGTATAGGCAACAAGCAGGGTTCCGCCGCCGGCAAACCTCCTCCGCGCCGTGGCTTGCAATGAGTGGTAAATACTGCCGCAGCAACCCTGCCCGTTGAGGTTCAGGCCCGTGTATTGCGGGAACGGCCGGTCAAGCTGACCCTGTGTAAGGTTTCCCGGCGCCAGACTTCCAGGAAGATTCACGCTGAAGGGATAGTTTGCCACGGGAACGAACTGCGCAATTGTCACCGGCTGTCCTGCAGCCGCCTGGGCAGCCGCCTGTTTGATGAAACTGTCTGGTATTTGGTTGATGTTGGTATTGAACTGCGGCAGGTGCACGCCATGAGCCCCAGCGTAAGCCACATCGACGAAGAAACCCGCGGGCAGCTCGCGCTGAAGATCCAGATTCCATTGCTGCACGGACCCATTCTTCTGGACTGTGTACCCTGTTGCCGAGAAGCTTTGCTGAGCAAGAATGTATCCCGACGGTCCGCTCGGGAGTCCGCTCCCGGCGGGAGGCTGAGGGTTTCGGCCGGGTGGGACGACCAGCGTGGGGCCGAACGGACCCGCAGTCGCGCAAGTGAGGACGCCGGCAGATAACGTACAGCTGCTGGCATTCGGGTCGGTTAGAGTCGGACCTATCCTGCTGGCAGGAGTTACGCCGCCGTCGATACTGGCTCTGAAGGGGGTAGTAGAGCTGGCGACTGGGTCAATGTAGGGGTTGACGCCAAACGACACAAAGTTGGGAATAAAGAATATTCCGTACCCGGCACGGATCACGGTCTTTTGGTTAAGGCTATAGGCTACGCCCACCCGCGGCATGAACTGATGTTTGTCGAGCGGCAGACTGTTTCTGCCACCGTTCACGCCGGTCTTGACCAGGAAGAGATCCCCGGGACAGCGGCTTCCTGTGCTCCCACTGCAGCCCGTAACTGGATTCGCTACGCTCGGATTGAAGTAGGTCAACCTGTCAAAGCGCTCTGTCCAGGAGCCCGGCAAGTCATATCGGAACCCCAAGTTCAGAGTTAGTTTATTGGTTGCTTTCCAGTTGTCCCCGCCATAAAAACCCCGATAGAACTGCTTCCCGGCAACCGGACCGGAGATATTCACAGCACCCGATGTCTGGTTGCCCAAGGGGGAGCCAATCCCCAGGCCATAGCCCAAAATGAAGTCGGCGACATCGCTCCCCGTGCCAGGCGTGGGCGTCGTGGGAGTACCGCTCAGATTAGCCGCCGTTTGATCTTGCGTCCAGTACCCGTTGAAGGAAATAAGACCTCCTCCGGTGTTGGTCTGCAAATAGTTGTCATAGGAGAATTCAAACTGCCCGCCCGCGACGAAGGTGTGCCGTCCATGGATCTTGGTGACTCGCGGCAAGAAGTTGTACTGTGTGTCTTTGTCTGAAATCGCACTCTGTCCCTGGCTGCATCCAATCAGCCCGTCGGAAATTCCGAGACAAGGCGTCAGGGGAGTTCGCTCTATGCTGGGGACTGCGGGGTTGTACGCCGCCGGAAAAAGCTCCTTTGTCACATCGAACCCGGCATTGACGGGTACACGGAGGTAGCGGAAACGGCTGGCACTGACATTCAAGTCCGCGGTAGTTGTCGGATTGACTGTGTAAGTATAACCGACAGCGAGGGCGTTGGTGTGATACGTCTCGGTACAACGGTCCTGGCAGAGGCCCGTGCCGAATGGATCGCGCGGCAGATCCGCCAGCTTCCAATAACTGTAGCGGCCGAAAATATGGCTTTTATTATTGATTTGGTAATCTACGCGAGGAATATATTCGTCGCTATTCCCGCCCAGCCCGGTCGCCTTTACGAAGTTGTTATTTGTCAAGGTGTTGGTTGGATTCGGAAACAAACCCAACAAAAACTTGGATGTTTGATTGAGAAGATTCGCGGGGATGACGTTGCCGGCAAACGGCTGGCGAACCCCTGTGCTGGTATTGACTGAAAGCGGGTTGTAGATCTGATGGATAGTTCTGCCTTGAGCGTCTTTATCGTTGCAAATGCCGCCAGTAAAACCTGAGACGCACAGAGCCGAAAAATCGAAGTTGCCGCTTGCCCCTGCCCCGCGTTCTGCAAGCGTCGGAACCGTGGTCGTGAACACTGTCCCTTGGCGCAAGGCGAAGGTTTCCCAACTGAAAAAGAAGAACAGCTTCTCTTTGATCGCAGCGCCGCCCAAGGTAGCTCCGTACTGATTCTGGGTGAATGGCGCGCGCGGGATCCCGGCAGCATTGGCAAAAAACTGGTTCGCGTTCAACACTTTGTTGCGAAGGTACTCGTACGCAGTGCCATGCCATTCATTGCTTCCTGACTGAGTACTCAGGTTGATGACGCCCCCGGAGAACTTGCCCCACTCCGGCCCC
>QHZC01000531.1:2687-4590 GCA_003224515.1 Acidobacteriota bacterium | reverse complement strand
CTATGACGAGCACGGCGGCTATTACGATCACGTGACGCCGCCGGAGGCACGTCAGGGACATGCGAGGACGCCGGACGGAATTTCGCCCGGACAATGCGCGGATCTATCCAATCCTCCTTTTAGCCAGCAAGCCGGCGGAGGCGCGGAGTGCGCACAGAATCCATTTAGCACTGAGGACACCAGCGCAAAGGACGCAGAGTTGCTCTGCCCCGCTCTGGCAGCGAACCCGACGGGCCCCTACCCGCCAGAGTGCGCCAGCTTTGACCAGTTGGGATTCCGCGTTCCGTTCATGGCCGTTTCGCCCTTTTCTAAGCCCCACTACGTCTCGCACACAGTGGGGGATCACACTTCGCTGCTGGCGTTCATCGAGAAGCGCTTCTTGAGCTCCGAAGATGAGGACGGCAGGCTGTACCTGACAAAGCGCGACCAATATGCGCATACACTCGAAGACATGTTTGATTTCGAGGGTTCGCCGTCGCTGAACACGCCCGTGGGCCGGGCGTTGCCGCCCGCAAGCGACTGTACACCTCAATAACGGGCTTGACGGTCGATTGGAAACGCGGCGGGCGTTCTTACGCATGCCGGCCGAGCTTTCCTGGTCGCTTGGTCATCTGCCTGACAAACGTTAGAACTCCATCGGGCGCGATTTCACGCGTTGTAAGGGAAGGCTACCAACAGGAATCGTCCTGGGCGAAGAAGGCAACAGGGCAGAATCGACTTCGATATCTATCAGACCGGCTATCACAATATGAAATGGACTTGAAGTCGGAGGACCAGAATGCAGGTCCTCCTCGCAGTACGTCTTCCGATCAACCCCAGGGAGACATGAGCTTTGTTGCTCTCTTGACGATCACATGGCTTTCTACCGGAGGTCATCCATGCCAAAACGAATGGTCGGGATCGTACAGGCAGTTCTGCTTTCCCTGGTTTGAGCATTTGAATGGCGGTCCGCTTGACAATATTATCTAACTATATAGATGTTAAGGAGGGTCGGCGGACCGGCCTTTCGCGAGGAGGGATACTTAATGCAAAGGTCAAGATGTTACATTACTGTCGCAGTGCTTCTTTTGCTTGCTGGAATTTCAGCCAAGTTGCTGGCCCAAGATCAGAAATCACCCAACCATGAAGAACGCGCAAAAGCCGTCAATGTCGTCCGGCTGATAAACACCGCAGAGCTCTGGTACAACAAGGGCACAACGACAAAGAATGGCGCAATCGACGCCCACGGCCGATACGCCTCTTGGGACGAGCTCAATAACAGCGGAGTCTTGAAGACCGTGCAAAGTCAATTGGCCATGGTGAAAGACCTTCAGGTTTCGGCGAAGCCCGAAGTGATTCAGGGCTATCACCTCGATTTGCTCGTTTCTGCCGACGGGAAATCGTACTCCGTTGCGCTACATGATACGAGAGACGGTGACGGCCTCTTCTCCGTCTTCAGCGACCAGAATGGAATCATTTTCTTAGGTTCCCCGCTCTAATACTCCTGATCGGGCCTCGAAGCGGCGGGTTCACTCCTGTGTCGGAAAACCGGAAACTACAAATCCACATATACGGGTTCCGCGTTTACCTGGACTTATCCCAGATTGCCGACGCATCGACCTGACCGATCTGCAGTCGGAAACTCCGATTAAGGAACAAACGAGCGACCTGAGCCTGTTCGGATGCCATGTGGACACCTAAAACCCTTATCCGCGGGGACAACGGTCAGGATAAAGATTTCCGACAGATGTGAGAACTTCGATGCTGCGGGTAAGGTGGTTTATACTCAACAGAACGTGGGGATGTCATCCATGTCGTAAACCTCTCTGGGGATAAAATTCTCCATCGTCTTTCTCTCCATCTCTCCGACTCCAAAGGAGCAACTGGTGTGTGGTCGAATGCGATTATAGGGTCGAACCAATCG
>QHZC01000531.1:0-2644 GCA_003224515.1 Acidobacteriota bacterium | reverse complement strand
CCCTGGCCGCTTGTGGAACTGTTTGAACAACGCGTGAACCAGAGCAGCAATTCCATAATACGGTTAGGGAGGCGGAGCATGAGAGCAATTCTAATCTCAGTAGCGATCTTATTAATGTGCGGCCCGGTGCCGGCCCAGGAGAGGCAACAGTCTACTATTGTGCCAAGGACGTTTGTTCCTGACGAGCCTCAGTCGTGCATCGAATTTGATCGGATGGCGACTCAATTGGATGCGGTTCACAAAACCGAAGAAATCAGCAAGACCGAGTACGACCAAGGCATGAAAAAGTACAGGGATGGCACGCAGGTAGAGGGTGTGGATTATTTCATCGGCGGGAAGGACAAATACCAAAGGATTTCTCTCCAGTGGGACAAGCGCGCTGAATTCATTCGTTGGTACGCAGTGGAGGGAGGACGCGGGCAAATGGGCGTGGCCAGCACCAAATGCAACATCGAATTAGGGGAGAGAGAGGGAACATACGATCGGATTTACGCACTCCGGCAGTTACAAAACACGATGACCGTTTCTCAGGCGGAGGGGCTGTTGGCTGATGCTGCTTTGGAAGGTCAGAATGTTGTGATAAGAGCCCTTCTGCAAAGTGAAGCAGAGCGCCGCAAAGTCGTAGACCGCTACAACAAGCTGGTCGAAAACGTCAGCGCCTACAGTGACGCAGTGAACAATCTCGTTGCTACCGTGAATACTATAATGAGTGAACGAAAAACCTCAGGGCCAGCGCTAACGTTCAATTTCAACTTTGTTCCCCCGCAGCCCATCACCTGCATTGGAAGCACTTTCGCGTTTAGCAATTCGACAGCCTACCTGGCTAACGTGTACACAATGGCCAACGCGACCGCAACGATTCACTGTCAGTAGGCATTGACATCCTCCTCGCCATTAATGGCGAGGATTCCTACGGAGCTTCGCTGGTTTTTGCGAAGTCTCTTCGGCGGGTTCCTGCTTCACAGATCGGCCTTACCGCGCCGCATCTCCACAGGCTTCACATCGGACTTGTCCAGCCCTAGGTCTTTTAGACGGATAGATTCTGGAGCGAAAGAAAAAACAAGGGCCTTATATCCCCGGCCTGAACGCCGGGGCTTTACGGCCCAGTTGGGTAAAAATGGTCAAGTCCAGGCGCGTCCAGGGCAAAACCAAAACTTGATGCCACGGCGGTCCGCTTGGCTGTGTCGGGTTATGCAATCAAGCTGATTTGGGTAGTCATGGCCTTCATCACATTCATCCAGTTCGGATTGTGCCATCTCATTGCCAAGTGGTTTTTTGGCGATACCGGAACATTCATGGGCATCATGCGCCCCTTGCTGCTCGGCTGGTTTGTAAACGCACTGATTCTCCTCCCCGTCGTTGGTCTCTGGCCCGCGGCGATCGCGTGGATTGCAGTCTTGATGCTGGTATTCGAGGATTCGAGGAGGTTGACGGCATTGGTCGTCTAAAGGCTTTCTTCATATCCGCCGGGATCAATGTCTGCTTTATTGCGCTTCAGTTTATGATGGGCACGTTACGCTCATAACCAGCGGCCCTACTCTTAGTCCCAGCTTATCGGGAGTTGAACAAGAAGTGGCTCAGTTTAGAACGTAATCTTGCCCGATAGTTGCACGATTCTCGAGCCTGGGCCGAAGTTCAGGCTTGTGCTGAAGGGCGATTGAAATTGCGCTTTCGTCGTCGGTATCGGAGCCAGACAGAGGTTAGGGTTTACAGTTGATCCGCAGACCATAGTCGAAGCGTTGAATTCAGTTGTGCTGACCGACGTATAGTTCACGCGATTAAAGGAATTATACGCTTCAGCGATCAGCTGGACCGTGACGCGCTCGGTGATCGGAAAGCTTTTGGTGATGCGCGGGTCGAGCGACACAAAATTGGGCAGGTAGAAAGTGTCTCTGCCACGGCCCGGCGTACGATCAGTACGGTTATTGCCATCGTTATTGAGATCGAAATTCACGATACCCGAGTAAGGTTGTCCGCTCTGCGCAGTTAGAATTCCGCTGAGTTGCCATCCTCCTAGGACATAGCGCTCCCATGCAGGCAGACCGTGGGCATAGCTGTTGAGGTCCCAGATGGCACTCAAGACGAACCGGTGTCTTTGGTCGTTCACGCCCGCAGCGCGGTCCCCGCGCAGGTTGAGGGGGTCCTGGACCATTTTGGCGTCATCGCCGGAGAAAGGCACGACGGAAGTGGCATCTGGATTATCGTCGATGACTTTCCCGAAGGTGTAGGATGCAAGGAACTGGTAATTCTGAGAGAAACGCTTGTTCAACTGAATCGTCAGGCCATTGTAGATGGAGTTGGCACTGCTCTGGAACTCCTCAATGCGAGCAAAAGCAGAGATGGGTCGCGGCTGCAAAATCCTGTTCAGAGTAAATGTTCGGGTGGAGCCAACAAGCCCTATCACGGTTTGCGTTTCAGGACCCTGCAGGTTGATATCCCGCGTGCGCGTCAGGTGCGTTCCTTTAACCCAGAGGTAGTTGATCTGAACGGACAGTGTGGGCTGGATCTGATATTCGAGACCCAGGTTGGCCTGCTGCACATTGGGCTCGTGATAATCGGGCTGGAAGACAAAGATCGTTGGAGCGCCTGCGGTGCCACCGACTGGGGCGGCACAGCTTGGAGCCGGAACGGGAGCGCCGCACTT
>QHZC01000534.1:2830-4221 GCA_003224515.1 Acidobacteriota bacterium | reverse complement strand
GTACTCTCAACCTGGATCAGAGCGGTGCGAACGGCTTCGCTGGAGGCTTGCGATTCCCCGCGCTTCATCTGGTCAGTGATGTCCGCCAAACCCTTATTCACTTTCTCTTCATCGCGGGGATCGCCGCTCAGGAGAAAGTTATTCATGTTGAGGCGATTCAACATCATCTGGTAGCGCACGGATTCAACGGTGCGAACGCTGTCAAGGGCCCGGCTGGCCTCGTCGCGCGCCGTTCTTTCCCTCCACCCGGCGATGATATTTACGACGAACAACACCAACAGGATGGCCAGGATCAGGCCAAAACCCGCATAAAGTTTTTTTCCGATCGTCATTGCAAAATGCCTCCGCTCACCTGGGCAGGGCAGCGTGGAGATGGCCGCTTCTGCCGGAACAACCCTTCCTCAACTGTTTCCCCTAGTTGGCATGAAATTCAAATTCAACAACCTGCGTGGTCTCTTCCGGCGCAGTCACAAACTTCCATTCCTTCACGGCATCCTGGCATGCCTGAACGAGCAGAGGGTGTCCTCCAACGACCCGCGTGCTTTTCACGTGTCCGTCCGGGGTGATGACGACTTCGATCTTGACTTTGCCGACGACGTTCATGCGCTTTGCGAGTTCCGGATACAGGGGTGCCGTCTTGGTCTTGACCTTGCGCTTGGATTCGTCGGTCGAACCTGACTGGGCAAATCCAGAGAGGCCCGAAAAAATGAGCGCCGCAGTAACAGTCACAGCCAACTTCTTCCACCCGCTAGTTCTCATAGACACTACTCCTCATAGGATTGGAGGATGCCCCGCGTAAGAGAAGGCACGTCGGATGCCATGGCCGAAGGGTGCGGGAATAATGGAATCGGAACCGCTCTAGCCCCGGTAAGTAACAGAGGAACAGCAGTTTATAGAAGTGTTAGAAGATGGTGGCCATCGCGCTTTGGAGCACCATTTGTCTCAGGCGGACGGGACTCGGCAGGCTGAGGTCTCAGGCTGAGACTCAGGACAGAATGGGGAGGGCCGCAGCTATAGGCGATTTCGCCACACGATGCTGGCCAGCGGTTGACTCAGATTGAGACTCACCGGTAGGGTTGGAGTGAGCAACGCCTCGCAACTTGAGACGCAGCATGCCTCCCTCTCGTCGATGCGCAGAATAAAGCCAAGACCGTCGCATGCTCCCACGCGCCAAGGTGGAAGGGCGGAGCCGCACCTGGCGATATCGAAACACGCCGAGGAATTGATGGAACTCGCCGTAGAGGCGGCGCAGTCGCGACATCTGCCGGGTTTTCTGGAACAGTTTGCGTTGCGTTCGACGCGAATGCTGGATGCCATCTGGGGAGGAGTGGCCGTTTATCGTGGACGCGAAACAGAACTTCACGCCATGCCGGCAGGCGATTCTACCATCG
>QHZC01000534.1:0-2801 GCA_003224515.1 Acidobacteriota bacterium | reverse complement strand
GGGCCAGCCAGAACGATGTCGAAACGCGAGCGATCCCCAAGGAGATTGCCGCGGCCTTGCCCTTTCCTGAAGAGCCAGGGGCAGTTGTCTTCGTGCGCATCGCGGCCAGCGACAATGAAAGGCTGGGAACACTCTGCCTGATCCGGAACCGAAAGACCCTGGGTGCGGATGAAAAACGATTGCTGCATGCGCTGGCGAGTCATGCGGCACTCTCACTGGAGAATTTCCGTCGCTTCTCGCAGCTGGAGCGATCCAAACGGCAATGGGTGGAAGATATCGATGCGATCAGCGATTACATCGTGGTGCACGACCGCGCGTGGAATATCGTTCGAACGAACCGGCCACTGGCGTCCCACCTTGGCGTGCCCCCGGTGGCCCTGGTAGGCGAGGCGATGAGCAGCTTGAGGCAGATCGCGGAAACGGGAAGCGATCTGCCTTGCCCGTTCTGCCGCGATACGCAGCGCTCGAAGGAAGAGTACGTGGCCGCTTCGGGCGAGCGCATCTTTCTCGTTTCGACTTCGCGAACGCCGGGCGTCTCTGATGACGATACGCGTACCATCCATGTTTTGAAGGACATTACCGACCGTCGGGAGGCGGAGCGGCGGTATCGCGAGTTGTTTGACAGCATTCAGGAAGGACTGTTTTTTGCGACGCCGGACGGGAGATTCCTGGACGTTAATGACGCGATGGTGCGCATGCTGGGATACGCCTCGCGGGAGGAATTACTGCGCGCGGACGTGAGCCCGCATCTGTATCCGGTGCCGGAAGCGCGTGAAAAATTCCTGCGGGCCCTCTCGGAAAGAGGCGTCTTGCGCAATTACGAAGAGACCCTGCGGCGCAAGGATGGCACGCTGCTGCACACGTTGCAAAATATCACGGCAGTGCGCGATGCGCGCGGCTGCATCGCGCAGATTCGCGGGCTGATGCTGGACGTGACGGAGCAAAAGACCTTTCAATCGCAACTGCAACGGGAACGCGATTTCAACCAGAAGATCCTGAATACCACGCAGAGCATGATTCTGGTGCTGGATACGGCGGGGCTGATCAGTTACGCCAACCGGCGCTGCTACGAAGCAGGCTACCAGGAAGGCGAGCTGATCGGGTACCGGCTGGTGGACTGGGTGGAGGCGTCACACCGGGAAGATTTCGACGCGGCGCTGGTAACGACGGCGAACGGGCATCAAGTGGAGAACCTGGAACTGCGGGTGCGTCGGAGCGACGGATCGATGGGGCATTTCTCGATCAGCCTGAGTCCCATGAGAGACGAACAGAATGCAGTGAACAGCGTGGTGGTGGTGATGACGGACATCACGGACGCGGCGTTGCTGCAAGCAAAACTGGCACACAGCGAAAAAATGGCCACGATTGGACGCCTGGTTTCCGGCGTGGCGCATGAGGTCAATAACCCGCTTGCGGCGATTCTCGGTTTCACGGATCTGCTGCTGGAGAATCCGGAGGTGCCAGGGTCGGCGCGAGACGATTTGCAGATCATCCTGCAGGAGACGCAACGAACAAAAGATATCGTGCAGGATTTGCTGAGTTTCGCACGGCAGCGACCGGTGCAGCGGGAACTCGTACAGGTAAACACAGAATGCAGTGAACAGCGTGGTGGTGGTGATGACGGACATCACGGACGCGGCGTTGCTGCAAGCAAAACTGGCACACAGCGAAAAAATGGCCACGATTGGACGCCTGGTTTCCGGCGTGGCGCATGAGGTCAATAACCAGGCGGAGATGATCGAAGTGGCGATCAGCGACAATGGAACGGGGATTATCGATCCGCAGCGTATTTTTGATCCGTTTTATACGACCAAGCAGGCGGGTAAAGGCACGGGGCTTGGCCTGAGCATTTGCTACGGGATCGTGCGGGCGCATGGCGGGGAAATTCAATGCTGGAACAATGAAGCCGGAGCGGGCAGCACTTTTGTGGTGCGCATTCCAGTCGCAACGGAAGCTGCGCTTGCGGCCGCGGCGACGAAAGAAGCGGGGCGATGAAAGCGCAACCGTCGTTGTGGACGGAGGGGCCGATCCTGCTCATCGAAGATGAGCCGTCGGTAATCGCCTTTCTGCGAGCGGCCCTGGAGCGCAAGGGATACGCGGTGGTGCATGCTTCGTCGGGCGTGGAAGGATTGCAGCGGCTTTCGAATGGACGGTACGCGGGCGTGATTTCTGACATTCGAATGCCGGGAACGGTGAATGGAGCGGAAGTGCACGGGTGGATTCAGAAGAACTGTCCTGAACTGAAAACACGCATCATTCTGATCAGCGGGGACACGGCCAACAGCGACACGCAGGCGTTTCTGGCGCAAAGCGGGACACCGTGCATCGAGAAGCCCTTTCGGGTGCAGCAATTGATATCTCTGGTGGAGAAGACTTTCGGGAAACCATGAGCGACGAGATGAAAACAAAACTCCTGGTGGTGGATGACGAACAGAGCATCCGCCGCCTCTGCATGACGATCGGAAACACTCTGGGATATGTCTGTACTGAGGCGGAAAGCGCAGAGGCCGCGCTGGCGCGACTGGACTCCGATACTCCGGATCTACTTCTCACGGACCTGAAACTGCCTAACCTGTCCGGTGTCGAGTTGCTGAAGCAGACGAGACGGCTCCTCCCACACAGCGAGGTCGCCATCATGACAGGCCACGGCTCGATCGAATCCGCAGTCGATGCGATGAAACTGGGGGAGTACGACTACATCGAAAAGCCGTTTCGCGTGGAAAAGATGCGCCTGCTGCTGCAGCGCATGGCCGAAAAAGTACGCCTGGTCACGGAAAATGAGTTCTTGCGCGAGCGGGTTA